>JBJMNM010000725.1:0-7521 GCA_045804305.1 Gemmatimonadaceae bacterium
ACCTGTTCCTCTTCGCCGGGCTCACGAACGAGGAGCGCAAGGGGATCGTCGTGATCCTCGTGCTCTTCATCTTCTCGGTGGTCTTCTGGTCGGCGTTCGAACAGGCACCGACGTCGCTCAACCTGTTCGCGCGCGACTTCACCGATCGGACCGTGCTCGGATGGGAGATGCCCGCGAGCTGGTTCCAGTCCGTCGAGTCGTTCTTCGTCATCCTGTTCGCGCCGATGCTCGCCGTGCTGTGGACGCGGCTCGGCAGCCGCGGCCGCGACCTCTCCAGCCCCACCAAGTTCGCCCTCGGCCTCGCACTGGCCGGCGTCGGCTTCCTGCTCATGGTCGCCGCGGCCAACCGGGTCGTGAGCGGCGGCGCGGCGACGCGCGTGTCGATGTTCTGGCTGATCGGCAGCTTCGCCTTTCAGGGACTCGGTGAGCTCTCGCTGAGCCCCGTCGGCATGAGCTCGATGACGAAGCTGGCACCGCGCCGCTTCGCGGGCCTGACGATGGGCGTCTGGTTCACGTCGCTGGCCCTCGGCAACCTGATCGCCGGCCTGGTGGGCGGGAACGTCGACCCCGAGAAGCTCGAGCAGATGCCGATCCTCTTCCAGCGCACGGCCACGTCGCTGTTCATCGCGGCCGGCGTGCTGCTGCTCCTCGTGGTGCCGATCAGGAAGATGATGCAGCGAAGAGGCTCGTGAACCGTGAACGATTACTTCTAGGGCCACGCAAAGATCGATGACGGCGCCGTGATCTCCCGCGCCTGCGTCACGTCGCGCGGGCTGCGGAACACGAACGCCGTCCGGTCGGCGTTGGTGAAGCCCAGCGTCCATCGCGTATCGGCGCCGCCGGTGACCGGAAAGGCGAGATCGGCGCGCCACAGCCGCGACGAGCGCGGTGGCACCGCCGCCAGGAGGCTCACGCCAAGCGAGGCCTTCACCGGAGTCGTCACGCCATAGGGCACGTCACCTCTCCACTGCCGGCCCATGTCGGCGAACACGGCGACGCCGGCGTCGGCCACACCCAGCACGTTGCCATGCGCGTAGCGCTGCTCGGTGCGAAGCACGAGTCGCTCGCCGCCCGCGTAGGACGATTCCTCATAGCCCCGCACACCCGCCTCCGGCACGCCGAGCAACAGCTGAAACGGCGTTCGCATTCTCTGCCCCGAGCTCCACTCGAGTGACACCTGATTGCGGGCGCGTCGCGTGAGCCGGAGCGAGTGCGTCAGTCGGGCATTGGTGAGCACGCCGTCCCACAGGTCGCGCCCGATCTCGCGGTGTCCCTCGCCCTGCGCCTGGAGCCGCAGCGTCGACGCCCCGCGCGAGAGGCCCGCGTAGAGGTCGCCCGCCACGAAGAGGTCCTGCGTCTGTCCGGCAATCGGCAGGCTGCGGCCGACGAGCGTACCGATCTGGAATCCCACCGGCACGTCCTGGAACGCGGTCAGCGCGTCGAGCCCCTCGATGCGAGCGAAGGTGATTCTGCGCGCGCCCATCAACGCATTCGCGCGAATGGTCCGACGCGGCGTGTACGCATACGGCACGGGCCCCATGTCTTTCAGTATCCCCGAATCGGCCGCGACGAGGCGGTCGCCCGGCTTCTCGTCCACGCCGCTCAACGACGCGCCGAACAGGCTGAGGCGCCCGAGCGGACCGGCTCGCACAATTCCGCCCACGTCGAAGAAGGAGCGCTGGAGTCCCACCCCCACCTCGGTGCCGTCTGGCTGCAGCAGCCGTGAGTAGCCGTTCGACGACCCTGCACGCACTCGCCATCCCACGCGCTGCAGGTCGGTGAGAAAGGGATGTGCCCCCTCGGCGAGCCACGACGCGCCGATCGAGGCCTGCTCGCCCTGAACGGCCATGACCCACGGGCGCCCGGTGAACTGATAGTCGATCAACCGTCCGCCTATTCCGTCGCGGAACCCTTCGCCGCTGTTCCACCAGCCGGATGCGTACACGCCCTCGCCGTTCAGATTTGCATTGCCGAACAGGAAGGAGGTGACGTGCGGCGAACGGGCGCGAACGCTGCCGCCAAGGACGAGCGCCGCCTCGTCACTCGTGCGCACCTCGATGTCCACACCGCCGACCTCGTTGGCCACCACGAACAGCTCGCCGTCGGCGATGAACGGCTGCGCGCGCAGGATGCGCTCCGATTCGGCGCGCCGCACCTCCGAGCAGGTGTCGCCGCGCCCCAGCAGCAGAAAGCGCTGGATGACCTCGGTGCGGGTCGTGCGGTGCAGCGCGCGCGCGATCGCGGCGAGCCGGGGATAGCGTTGGAGATTCGCCACGGTCGGCGCATCGGCGTACACCACGATGTCCGTGATCGACTGGCCGGCGCAGGGCACCGTCGGCCGGCCGGACGGCGCACGTGATGGCTGCTGCGCGCCGAGGGACGCGAGTGGAAGGGTCGCGAGCGCCACGGCCCACGACAGGCGGCGCGGCGTCACGTGCGCTACTTGCCCATGCGTCGCTTGAGCTCCGCCAGGCGGCGCTCCGCGTCCGCCTCGCGCTCCGATCGCGCCCGTGCCCGACCCATCGCGTCGATCTCCTCCGCCACGCGCGAGCCGTCGCCGGCGGCGGCGTCAGCTTCGGCGGCCGCGGCCTGCTCGCGCCCGAGCGGCGCGCCTGGCGGCGCGGCGCCGAGCATCGCCGCCTTGAGCTCCGCGTTCATCTCCTGCACGTCACGCTCGGCGATCATGAGCTCCGCCTCCTGCGCCTCGAGCTTGCGCGTCAGCACCGCGAGCCGCTCGGCGTGGAGCGCCTCGTACTTCTCCGCGAGCGCCACCGTCTCCGCGTCCTTGATTCCGGCCGCCAGTCCCTTGCGGCGGCGCATCGTCTCCAGCTCGCGTCGCTCCACTTCGAGGCGCTGCCGCGTAATGGCCACGCCGCCCCGCAGGTCGTCGAGACCCATGCGGGCCGTGACGAGCGTCTGCTTCATGCGCGCCAGGCCGGCGCGACGCTCCTCGGGAGGGGTGGCGCGGTCCATCAGGTCGCGAAGACTTTGGCGGAAGGAGTCGAACATGCGATGGCGGGAGCGCCGAGACCGAGAGGACCGAAGCGGCGGTGCGAGACGCGGCGCCGACGGCGCTGGAGCGCCCCATCGCCTGCGCTTAGGATACAGGAGACACTCGCGCCCTCGCAACCTCGTTCTCTCCCATCGTGACGCCGTTGCTTCCCGTCGCCCTCACCGCGACCACCGAGACCATCCGGGATGTGCTGCGCACCCGCGCCAACGTCTCGTACAGCGACGCGGCGCGCGCGGCCGGCCTGCGCCCATATATCCTGCCCGTCCTTGCACCGGACGACGCCGACGCGATGCTCGACGGCATGGCGGGACTGATCCTCACCGGCGGAGAAGACGTCGACCCCGCGCATTTCGGCGCGACGCCGCATCCGGCCCTGGGCGACGTGCACGGCGAACGAGATGCGTTCGAGCTGGCGCTCGCGCGGGTGGCGCGCGCTCGACGACTGCCGACGCTCGCGATTTGTCGCGGGGTCCAGGTGATGAATGTCGCGCTCGGCGGGACGCTCGTGCAGGATCTGCCGAGCGAATGGCCCGACGCGCTGCCGCACGATGGGCCCGGCGAGCGCGACGAGCGCGTGCATGGTGTCCGCGTCGCCGCCGGCTCGCGTCTCGCCGCGGCGTTGGGCGGCACCGAGGCCGAGATCAACTCGCTGCATCACCAGTCGGTGGGCAGAGTCGCCCCGGGACTGGTTGCGGTCGCGCATGCCCCCGACGGCGTCGTGGAAGGCGTGGAGTGGCGCGGCGACGACTGGTGGATGACTGGCGTCCAGTGGCATCCCGAAGAGCTGACCGGCACACCGGAGTCGTGGGACCGCGCGCTCTTCGCCGCCTTCGCGGCAGCCGTGCGCGCGCACGCCGTCAGTTCAGGCGACGCCAGCGCGCTTCGTTCGTGACCTGACGCATCAGCCGGTCCGGCGAGCTCCGATCCGGGAACAGCAGCGCATCGCTCACGTCGTTGAGCGCCGTGCGCAACAGCCCGAACCGCTCCGCCGCCGTGGCGTATAGCGTGGCCAGCCCATGGTTCTCCGCCAGGCGGTGATCGGCCGCGAGCTGGAAGCCGCGCCGGCCCATCTCCTCGAAGTAGTCCAGATTCGGCCCGCCTTTCCGCCAGCGCCGGTGCTCGATGTAGTCGGGGAAGAAGCCGCTCACCCAGAGCGCATAGTTCCCCAGATGCGTGCGCACGAGAAAGCTGCGACGACCATCCGGATCATCGAGGTCGGCCGCCAGATCGGCGAGCGTCGTGTAGATCTGATCGTCCGACTCGCCGACGCGCCATGCGCGGTCCCGCAAGCCGAAATGCAGCATCAGCGCCGAGAGGTAGTCCGCGAGCGCCCGGTCCTGCTCACCGAGTCGCGTGAGCGCGTGACGCACCATGACGTAGGCGAACAGCGGCAGCGACGCGCACGCCCCCTGTCGCGAGCGCAACATCGCAGCGGGCAGACGCGGATCGTCGAGCACCGCGTCGATGCCATGGTCGGCGAGCTCCTGCTCGACGTCGCGCAGCTCCGCGCCCGAATCCCGCGCGATGAGCCGAGCGACCAGCTGGGCGTCGTCGCGCGTGAGATGATGTCGTGTGTCCGCGAGAATCATCGCATTCTCCTCGTCACCTGATACACCGCTGCGCTCGGGAGGATCAGTCTCGGCGCGCTCCATCATTGTGACGACCTTCCCCACGATTTCAGCACAACTCTGGCACTCGCGCAAACGGAGTGCTCACGCGTTCGCCACACCGGCGTCGGTCTTGCTCCGAGCCACATCGCATGGGAACCGGCCATGCGGGCATCGGATAGTGACGGCGAACGGGCCTAGTCCGTCGGGGTACAATGGGCGCCATTGCCCGAGAGTCGGGGTGGCGAGCATCGTGTGGGGGCCCCTAGCTTGCTTGGGCAGGCTCATTTTCGCGTTCACGAGGTTCCGTGCTGTATTTCTGCATACCCGCCTACAACGAAGCCCCCACGATCGGGCTGCTGCTCTGGCGCCTTCGCAAGGTGTTCCAGGAGCAGCCGCGCGAATACGAGGTCCTCGTGTACGACGACGGTAGCACCGATGCGACGGCCGAAACGCTGGCGCCGTATCACAAGGTGATGCCGCTGACCGTCCTCGGCGGCACGCGAGTCGGCTATGCCCGCGCCATTGACGCGCTCTGCCGCGAGGCCTCGCGCCGCACGCGCTATCCGCGGCGCGACGCGGTGGTGCTGCTGCAGGCCGACTTCACCGATCAGCCCGAGCATCTGCCCGAGCTGATCAAGCGGTTCGACGGCGGAGCGGATGTGGTGATCGCCGAGCGGCCGGTCGACGCGCCCACGGTGCCGCAGCCGGTGCGCGCGTTGCGACGTCTGGCGCCCTGGGTCGTACGTCCCTTCGTCAGCGTGGCGGGTGTGCGCGACCCCTTTGCTACCTTTCGACTCTTTCGAGTCTCCGTGATTCGCGACCTGCTCAAGGAGCGCGGCGACGCGCCCCTCCTGCAGGGGAACGGCTGGAGCGCGAATGTCGACCTCCTGCTCGGCACGGCGCCGCTGGCGCGCCGCGTGGAAACCGTGGAGCTGGCCCCGCGCTACGACGTCCGTGAGCGCGAATCCCGCGTCCGCCCCTGGAGCGATGCCATGACCCTGTTTCGTTTTGCCCGCGGCGCTCGTGGCCGCAGTGTGCGCGTGGTGCGCGCATGACCGGCCCGATGCGTCTCGTCATGCGCACCGTCCTCGCGCTCGGCGTGCTGCTCGCCACCCCCATCGCTGCCCAGGAGCACACCGGCTCGCCCTTGTCCGTGCCCTTCGGGGTGGGTGAGCGGCTCGAGTACGACGTGCGGTTCGGCCGCCTGCACGTGGGGTCGGGCTCGATGGAGGTGGCCGACGTGCAGGAGGTGCGAGGCCGGTCGACCTGGCACACGATCTTCCAGGTCCGCGGCGGCACGTTCTTCTATCGCGTGAACGATCAGTACGAGAGCTGGATCGATCGCTTCACCGGCAACTCGCTTCGCTTCAAGCAGGACCTGAACGAGGGCCGCCGCGACGTGGAGCGCAGCTACGAGATCTTCCCGGAGCGCGCGAAATTCACCGAGGCCGGTGAGGACTCCACGCAGGCGAGCGTACGCAACCCGCTCGACGACGGGTCGTTTCTCTATTTCCTGCGCACCATCCCGCTGGCCGTCGGCGAGACGTACACCTTCGAGCGCTACTTCCGCCCCGACCGCAATCCGGTCACGATCAAGGTGCTGCGCAAGGAGCACATCGAGGTTCCCGCTGGTCAGTTCGACGCGATCGTCGTACAGCCGATCATCAATACCAAGGGGATCTTCTCGGAGAACGGGCACGCCGAAGTCTGGCTTTCGGACGACGAGAATCGCATGATGCTGCAGATGAAGTCCGGTCTCTCGTTCGGCTCCCTCAACCTGTACCTCAAATCGTACCGTCTAGCTCAGCCGGGGGCGATCGCCCGGAGGCCGTAGCCGCCGGCGAGGCCGACCTCGCGGCCGTCCGCACCATCCCGGTCGCCGTCCGTCCCAACAAGGTGAGCGCGAGTGACTTCGCGCACCCGCCCGGCGCGGACCGCTCCTTCGGCGGCTTCCTTCGCGCGCTTCCCGATGTCCTCGTCGCGCGTGATTTCCGCGCCGTCGTGTCGGCTGTCGCCACCGCCGCCCGTCGCGAGCGCGGCGTCGTGGTGATGCTCGGCGGTCATATCGTGAAGACCGGGCTCGCGCCCGTGCTCATCGAGCTGATGCGCCGGCGCGTGATCACGCACGTCGCCATGAACGGCTCCGCCGCGATCCACGACTACGAGGTGGCGCGCTTCGGTGCTACGTCGGAGGACGTGGCTGCAGGCCTCAAGGACGGCACCTTCGGCATGGCCGAGGAAACCGGTCGCGAGATGAACGAGGCGTTCGTCGCGGGCATGCAGGCCGGTCGAGGGATGGGCGAGACCCTCGGCGTCGCGCTGGAGTCGGCAGCCGCCCTCGCCAACGGCGACCTCTCGATCCTGCTGGCTGCATGGCGACTCGGCGTGCCGCTCACCGTGCACGCCGCGATCGGGGCCGAGATCATTCACCAACATCCGGCCGCGAACGGCGCCGCGATCGGCGACACCAGCCATCGCGACTTCCGACGTCTCGCCCACTCGCTCGCCCGTCTCGATGATGGCGGCGTCGTCCTCAATCTGGGTAGCGCGGTGATCATGCCCGAGGTGTTCCTCAAGGCGCTGACGATCGCGCGCAACCTCGGCGACGGCAGGCCGCAAGGGTTCACCAGCGTCGACCTCGACATGCAGCGCCACTATCGGCCACGCGTGAACGTCGTGCAGCGGCCCACCCTGCAGAGCGGCAAGGGCTACGAGATCACGGGACACCACGAGATCATGGTGCCGCTGCTCGTGTGGGCGGTGATCGAGGAGCTGGGCTAGCAGCCGGGACCCGCGCCGCCCCAAAATGCGACGAGCCGACGCACATGCGTCGGCTCGGGCCCCTGCAGGCGAAGGCGGCGCAGCCGCCGAGCGTCTAGTAGCTCCTGCCGGACCACT
>JBJMNM010000726.1:0-10306 GCA_045804305.1 Gemmatimonadaceae bacterium
CTCGGCTCAGCCTGTGAGCTGACGGCGCGCGTACAACAGGCGAAACCATGGATCGGTGCGCGGGTCGCAAGAGCAACAGCTTTTGAAGTGCTCCAGCATCCAGCGGATCACTCCGAGTGGCTGTCGGACTCTTAATGGCCCGCCACGCCGTTCGACCATTCTGACATCCATCCTTTACTGGTCAGTCCCTCACCCGGGCAACCGCACGACGGCTTGAGGTTGCTGGGCGAGCTCCGCTCACCGAACCAAAGCGGGTCCGAGGGCTGATGAGGGCGCTATTCGGCGCACCCGTAAAGAGAGGTGCCGGCTCTCCGAGGATCTCGACGAGTAAAGGAACGATGCCCGCGTGCTCGTGGCAGCATGGCGGGCCATTGTGAGTCCCACAGCCACTCGGGGTGATCCGCTGGATGCTGGAGCAGTTCAAAAGCTGTTGCTCTTGCGACCCGCGCACCGATCCATGGTTTCGCCTATTGTACACGCGCCGTCAGCTCACAGGCTGAGCCGAGCACTCCGCTGTGCAAGCTTCCGACTGAGACCTGTCAGCGACCGCGTCGAGCGCCCGCGTAAGATCCGCGACCAGATCTCGCGACGACTCGATTCCCACTGACAGCCGCAGCAGCCCATCCGTGATTCCCGCCACTCGCCGCGCCTCCGGATCCATCGAGGAGTGCGTCATCGTCGCCGGGTGGGCGATCAGGCTCTCCACACCGCCGAGTGACTCCGCGAGCGTGAAGCAGCACAGCGCGTCGGTCACCGTGCGCACCGATGGGATGCCACCTGCAACGGTGAAGCTGACCATTCCGCCGAAGCCGGCCTGTTGGCCCGCCGCGATCGCATGCCCTGCGTGGGAGCTCAAGCCGGGGTAGTGTACCGCCAACACGGCCGGATGCGCTTCGAGCGCGCGCGCCACGGCGTGCGCATTCTCCTCGTGCACGCGCATCCGCGCGAAGAGCGTGCGAACGCCGCGCAATGTGAGATAGCTGTCGAACGGTGCGCCCGTGATGCCGAGGCAGTTGCCCCACCAGGCGAGCGTCTCCAGGTGCGCCGCGTCGCGCGCGATCACGGCACCGCCCACCACGTCGCTGTGCCCATTCAGGTATTTCGTCGTGGAGTGCACCACGATGTCCGCGCCGAGCGTGAGCGGCCGCTGGAGCGCGGGCGAGAGAAAGGTGTTGTCGGCCACCACGATCGCACCGGCGCGGCGTCCCGCCTCGGCCACCTCGCGCAAGTCGGTGATCCGCAGCAGCGGATTGCTCGGCGTCTCCACCCACAGCAGCGCGGGCCGGCAGCGCGCGATCACGTCGGTGGCCGTCGGTGCGGTGAGGTCTGTCAGCTCCAGCTCGATCTGTCCGCGCGACGCGAGGGCACGCAGGAGGCGGTAGGTGCCGCCGTAGCAGTCATGCGCCGCCAGCACGCGGCCGCCCGGTGGCACGAGCTGCAGCGCGAGCGCCACCGCCGACATGCCGGTGCTCGTCACCACGGTGCCGATGCCTTCTTCGAGCTCCGTGAGCGCGTCGGCCAGCAGATCGCGCGTCGGATTGCCGGAGCGCGTGTAGTCGTAGCGTCCTTTCTGATCGAACCCGCCGAAGGCGAACGTCGACGACAGATGGATCGGTGGCACGACCGCGGCATGGTGCGCGTCGCAGGCGATACCGGCGCGCACGGCGCGCGTGGAGGGAAGCAGCTCAGTCACGGAACGCGGCATGATCAGTCGGCGAGCGCCGAGGTGAGGAGACGTCCGAGCCGCGCGGGCTCGGTGAGAAAGGCATCGTGCCCGAAGCGGGTACGAATCACGTGATAGCCGCCCGGAAACGGCAGGCGGTTCGCCAGCGCGCGCAGATGGCTCGCCGGCACGAGGGTGTCGCCCTGTGCGGCGATCACCGTCGTCGGAACGGTGACGTGCTCCGGTACGACGCGATGCAGATCGGCGGACAGCGAGAGCGAAAGGAAACGCTCGGGCGACATGCGTTCGGCGAACTTCTCGCCGGCGCGCCGCAGGTAGCGCTCCACGTCGAACTGCACGGTGTTCCCACTGCGGATCGGCTCGGTGCTGAAGCGCTCCGCGAACTCGCCGGCCGTGCGATACGTCGTCATCGCGATCCCGCGCGCGATCGCCATCGCTTCGGCGGCCCGCCCGGTCGCGAGGCCGAGCTCGACGATCTGCCGCTGGGCGGCGCGAAGCGCGGTCGACATCGCGTGCGGCTCGTGCGCCGCGCTGATGGTCACCAGACGACCGACGCGCTCGGGCCAGCGCTCCGCGAGCGCCAACGCCACCATGCCGCCGTATGACGCTCCGACCACCGCGTCGAGACGTTCGATGCCGAGGTCGTCGAGCACGGCCACGATGCGCGCCGCCTGGTCGTGCGTCATCACGATCGCCGCGGGGCGTCCGTCCGGTGCACGACCGCCGTCCAGAAACTCCACGCCGAGAATTCGTCGCGACCTGGTGTCGAGCGGTCGTCCGGGGCCGGCGATCTGCTCCCACCACCCGGGCACCTGGTTTCCTGCGCCGCTGGTGACGTGCCGCGTGGCCGAGATGCCTCCGAGCGCCAACGTGACCGGTCCGCCCTCCTGTCCCACCAGCTCGTATTCGGCGGCGAGCGCCGCGCGAGGCGCTGTCGCCGCGCTCATCGCGCACACTCGTGCGTTCGCGGCTCGGCATCGTCCAGCCGCGCGGCGATCGGGTCGGCGCCCGCCGCGGCGAGCGCGTCGACGACGCGACCAATCTCCGCCGCCGTGGCGGAGGACACGATCGTCCAGGCACGCGTAGCCGTTGCATCGGTGTGCACGAGCCCACAGTCCGGCACGAGCTGGTGCAAGAGCTGCGACGGGCCACGCGCCTCGATCGCCCACGCGAAGCGGCGCGGATCCGGCCCGCCCACGCTCGCATTTCCATGCCGACGCGGTGCGGCACCGGTCGCGACGAGATCGCTCAGCAGTGCGGTCGCCGTCGGCACGCCGCCCGCGCCTGGACCCGACGCGCACAGTGGCGCGCTCCATCCGGTGTGCACTTCCACGCGATTCTGCTCGTCCCGCGTGCGAGCGAGCGCACTCGTCGGCTCGAGCAGGAGAGGCTCGACCGACGCGACCACGGCGCCATCCACCACTGCGCACTCCGCGACCTGTCGCACGGACCGGCCTACCTGCGCCGCGAGCGCCGAGTATCGTGTTGGATCCGGAAGGAGTGACTGGCGCCGCACCACAATGGCCTCGGGAGCAATGCCGAACGCCGCCCATGCGACGAGGGACAGCTTGGCGGCGGCGTCGCGGCCGTCGAGATCGCGCGATGCATCGGCCTCGGCGAATCCGGCGGAGCGCGCCTCGCGCAGTGCGCGCTCCAGCGACGTGCCACGCTCGATCTGCGTCAGCACGAAGTTGGTGGTGCCGTTGAGAATGCCGCGCACGGACACCGGCGTGCCGGCACCGAGCGCGTCGTCGAGCAGGCGCAGGACCGGCACGCCGCCACCGACCGCCGCGTCGTAACGCAGCGAGGTCCGATTGAACCGGGCGAGCGCGGTGAGCGCCGAGCCGTGCGCGGCGAGCAGCTCCTTGTTCGCCGTGACCAGCTCACTGCCGCGAGCGAGCACCGACTCGGCGATGCGCCGCGCCGGATCCAGACCGCCGATCGCTTCGATCACCACGTCCGCGTCGGTGGCGAGAAAGTCGTCGACGTCCGCGGTGAGCAGCGACCGATCGAACTCGGCGTCGCGCGGTCTCGTCACGTCGCGGACGAGCACCCGCGTGAGCTCCACGCGCACGCCGTGGCGCTCGGCGAGCGCCCCACGACGAGCCACGAGCTCGCGCAGGAGCGCGCTGCCCACGGCGCCGCAGCCGGCGAGCGCCACACGTACGCGCGTCGGGGCGGGCCAGGCTTCACGCGCGCCATCGCGCCAGCCATTCACCTCGAACGTTCCCACTTCCACCGCACTCGTCATCGCTCGCTCCTCGATCGTCAAAAAAGAAAAGGCCCCGGTCCTCGAGAGGAGGACCGGGGCCGAGCGGCGGTGTTCCGCCGATTCGTCGACTACGCGCGCATGCGCTGTCGCCCGTCCGTCTCTCCCGAGGGGAAAGCGGTGGTCATCGACATCGACATGGAAATTCGCGACAGGCGCATCGAAGATTCGAAACTCTGTGTTGGCGACGCAGCACGGGCAGATACAAAAAATGCCCGGCGAGCCGCCGGGCGTTCGCGTTTTAGCAATTATTTAACGTGGCTGCAATAGGCGGCAAAGCACCACGGCTCATCAGTTGTCTATCCAGATGATATGCGGAGTGTCTGGATTCGTCAAGCGTCTCCATACAGGGCTGCGAGCCGGACCCGATCATAGCCGGCGCCGAGCGCGAGCATGGTCTCGATCCTGGCCTGGCCCGGCCGGCGTCCGTACGCGAAGATGGCGCCCGCTTCGAGGAGCCGTCGCCCGCCTCCAGCGTAGGCGTAACTGGGTCCGACGCGTCCGCGCTGTGCACGTGAGCTCACGACGAGTGGCCGGCCGCTCGCCACCCATCGCTCGATCCCCTCGACCATCGCCGGTGGCACGTTGCCCCGTCCCATGGCCGCCAGCACCACCGCCAGCGCGCCGCTCTCGCGCGACGCGTGCAGGAGCCGCGCATCCGCGCCCGCGTAGGCGTGCACCAGGTCGACCGGCTCCGCCGGCCGCGCTGGCTGAATCGGCGCCGGCATCTCGAGCAGGCCGCGATGATAGATCACGAGTCCCTCGTCCACCTCGCCAAGGGCACCGAGTCCCGGGCTCTCGAAGGCATCGCGGGCTTCCGTGTGCGTCTTCCCGACCTCGAGCGCGCTATGAATGCGCTCCCCGATGCACACCAGCACGCCGTTGCCGCGCGACTCCGCGCTCGCCGCCACACGAGTGGCGTCGAGCAGGTTGGATGGGCCGTCCCAGCCGATGTCGCTCGCCGGACGCATCGCGCCCGTGAACACGATCGGCTTCTCGGGCGGCAGCGAGCGCGCCACGAGATACGCCGACTCCTCGAGCGTGTCCGTGCCGTGCGTCACGACGACCCCGCTCACCTCGGGTCGCGCCAGATGCTCGGCGATCCGGTTCCGCAGCGCCCACATCCGCTCCACCGTCATGTGCGGACCGGGATACCGTCCCCACTGCTCCACCTCCAGCGGCGCGACGTCGGTGAGTCCACGGGTGGCCGTCACGATCTCCTCGCCGCTGAGCGACGGCACCGCCCCGCCCAGGGCGGCGTCGAACTTCATGGAGATGGTGCCGCCGGTGAACAGGATGACGATCATCCGCAGAGCACGCTCCCGCCGTTCACGTTGAGGATCTCGCCCGTGATGTGCCGTGCGAGGGGCGAGCAGAGAAACACGATGGGCCCGGCGATGTCGTCGGCGCTCGCGACGCGGCCGAGCGGGATCGCCGCCGACGCGCGCTCGCGTCCTCCTTTCTCCATCGCGCCGGCCACCATCTCGGTGTCCACCCATCCGGGCGCCACCGAGTTCACCGTCACGCCGCGCGGCGCGAGCTCGATCGCGAGCGACTTGGTGAACGAGATGACGGCGCCCTTGCTCGCGCCGTAGTCGGCGTGAAACGCCTCGCCGCGCTGCCCCGCCGTGCTGGAGACGAGCACGATCCGCCCGCCGTCGGTGATGGCACGGGCGACGGCGCGCGTCGTGAAGAAGATGGAATCCACGTTCTCGCGAATCGTCCGGGCCCACTGCTCGTCCGTCATCTCGGCGAGCGGAACGTCCTCGGCCGGCCAGATCCCCGCGTTCCCGACGAAGAGATCCAGCCCGCCCAGCTCCTCGACCGTCGCGGTGACGAGCGTCTCGGCGCCCTCCCGCGTCCCGATGTCCGACGCGTGTGCCGCCGCGGCCACGCCGAATCCCCGCAGCTCCGCGACCATCCGGCCCGCGTCAGCAGCGCGCGAGCGGTAGCCGATCATCACGCCGGCGCCGGCGCGCGCGAGCAGCCGCGCCACGGCTGCGCCGATCCCTCGCGAGCCGCCCGTCACGAGCGCACGCCTGCCCCGGAGATCGATCACAGCGTCTGCTCCACGGCATCGCAGATGATGTGCTCGATGCAGAGGTGCAGCTCCTGAGCGCGGTCCGTGCGCGTCGTCGGGATCACCACGTTGTGGTCGGCGAGGGCACGCAGTGCGCCGCCGTCGCGTGCGCTGAACGCCAGCACCTTCACCCCCTTGGCGTGCGCCGCCTCGGCGGCGCGCAGCACGTTCGGCGAATTGCCGCTCGTGGAGTGGATGATGAGCAGGTCGCCGTGCTTCGCGAACGCTTCCACCTGGCGGGCGAACACGTTCTCGAATCCGATGTCGTTGCCCGCCGCCGTGAGCAGCGAGGTGTCGGTCGTGAGCGCCAGCGCGGGATAGGCGCGGCGGTTGCGCATGTAGCGCACCACGTACTCGGTCGCCATGTGTTGCGCGTCCGCCGCGCTGCCGCCGTTGCCGCAGAAATAGAGCGTGCCGCCCGCGGCGACCGTGGACTGCACCAGCTCCAGCGCGCGGTCCATGTCCGGGCCCAGCTCGTTCGCGACACGCTCGGCAAGAGCGGCGAGATCGCGCAGCGCGGCGGCGAAGGGAGAAGCCATCAGAGGAAGTGGATGGAGTGGGAAAGGCACTGCGGCGGTGCGGCGGGCGATGCTCTCAGCGACGCGTGAACAGTTGGCGGAGGTGGTCGAAGATGCCGGTACGCTCTCGCGGAAGCGGCGGCACCCGGAGGAGCGAGATGCTGTCGAGCAGCCGTCGGGCGTTCGTGCTCGTCAACAGCTCGGCATGCTCCGGTGTCGCGACCTCGAGGAGCCAATCGCGCGCCGTCGCCAGCGACCGGCCGTCGCCATGTGTGTCGCTCGCGAACAGGTCGACGAGCCCCTCCTCGAGCAGCCGGCGCGACACCGTGGCAATCGCGCCGCGCCCGATCAGTCCGGCCGCGTCCATCTGGATGACCGCGCCGGCGTCGCGCCATTCCGCGACCCTCTCCGCCGTGCAGCCCCAATAGCGCTCCGGATGGGCGAGCACGGGTACGCGGCCACTCGCCCGGATGCGATACAGCTCCTGCGCCGCGCCCTGCGGCACGTTCATGCGCGGAAACTCCACCAGCACCGCGCTCGACGTACCGAGCGACAGATTCGACGCCCGAAGATCGGCGTTCGGCGTATCGAGCATGATCTCCCAACCGAGCTTCAGCTCCGGCTTGTCCGGCCACGCGGCGCGCAGGGCCTCCAGAATCGCCATGTGTCTGTCGTAAGGCGCCGTTGCGGCGCGTGACGCCGTCAGGTGCGGGGTCAGTACCACGCATTCCACACCCTGCGCAGCGAAGCGCTTCAGCACTCGCACGGACACCGCCACCGACGGCGAGCCGTCGTCCACGCCCGGTAGCAGATGCGAGTGGATGTCGATCACGCGCCGATGGACGCGATCCGCGCCATCGCGTCCGAGGCGCGCGCGACCAGCCCTGCGGGCGCCTCCCCCGCCGCCTCGAACGCATAGGTCACGAGCGCATCCGCGGTGAGCAGGTCGAGTGCGGAGTCACGCGTCGTGCTGTTGCCGGCGAGCAGCGACTGCAGGAGCCGCTCGGCCGCCGCCAGGCAAACCTCCGTCGTGTCCGCCGCGTCGCCCGCGAGCGACTCGCCAAGCAGCGCGGCCATGCGCGTACGTAGCGCGGGCGGAGGAGACGGACGGCGCTCGGCGAGCCACTCCTCGATCGTCACGCCTTGCTCACGAGCGCGCTCACGAGCGCGGGTGCCGCCGCCAGGGCGTCGTCGAGACGGGACGCGTCGGGAACGCCGGCCTGCGCCATGTGCGGCTTCCCGCCGCCGCGGCCGCCGGCCACCGCCGCCACGTCACGTACGATGGCGTCGGCACGCACGCCACGCGCGCGCAGATCGTCCGTCACGATCGCCAGCAGCGCGCCCTTCCCTTCGTCCAGCCGCGCCGCCAGCACACCCACGCCGCTGCGCAGCTGCTCGCGCAGCGCGTCGCCCATCGCCTGGAGCGACTTCACGTCCGGCACCTGCACGGTGCCGACCACGAGCCTGGCGTCGCCGCCATTGCCCTGGGCATCGATGGGCTGCGCTGCGGCGATCAGCTTCCCGAGCTCGTCGCCTCCCCCGCCGCCGCGCATCGCGTCGTCGAGCCTCTTCTCCAGCGTCTTGCGCTCGTCGAGCAGTTGATGAACGCGCCGCTCCACCCCATCGACCGGCGAGCGAAGCAGCTCGCCCACACGCTGCAAGGTGCGCTCGCGCTCCTTGAGCTGCGCGAACGCCGCCGGGCCCGTGAGCGCCTCGATGCGGCGCACGCCACTGGCCACGCCGGTCTCACCGACGATCACCACGAGCCCGATCTCGGCCGTGTTCCGTACGTGCGTTCCGCCGCAGAGCTCCATGGAGATGCCCGCCACATCGACCACGCGTACCACGTCACCGTATTTCTCGCCGAACAGGGCCATCGCGCCCTTCGCGCGCGCGGCGGCGTACGGCATCTCCGTCCACGTGACCGGCTGCGCCTTCCACACCGCGCGGTTCACGATCGCCTCCACCTCGGCGAGATGCTCCGGCTTCACCGGGCCGTGATGCGTGAAGTCGAAGCGCAGCCGGTCCGGTGAGACCAGGGATCCCGCCTGGTGCACCGCATCGCCCAACACCTCACGCAGGGCGGCGTGCAGCAAGTGCGTCGCCGTATGGTTGCGCTCCGTATCCTTGCGCCGCTCGCTCGGCACCCGCGCGACGGCGCGGCCCCAGTGGAAGTCGCCGGTCAGGCGGCCGAGTGCCGCCGACCGCCCCTCGACCTTGCGGACGCCGTCCACGTCCACGCGCCACCCATCACCAACGATCTCCCCTTCATCCGATACCTGGCCACCCGACTCGGCGTAAAACGGAGATTCGCGCAATAGAATGGCGACGCGATTGCCCTCGAGCCGCCGGAGCGCCGTGACCGACGTGTCGATCTCGATCGTGTCGTATCCGACGAACCGCGATTCGTCCACGCCGCCATCGCCACGCTCCCAACTGGCCACGTCGCCGAGCGCGTCGGCTTCGACGCCGAGCTTGCGTGACTTGCGTTCGTCCTTGGAGCGCGTGCGCTGCTCGTTGAGCGCCGCCTCGAAGCCCGGGATGTCGACCGTGTATCCGCGCTCGTGCGCCATCAGCTCCGTGAGGTCGATCGGAAAGCCGAAGGTGTCGTACAGGCGGAAGGCGTCTTCGCCGCTGATGATGCCGTGCAGCGCGCTCGATCCCTGAGTGGTGTGCTCCGGGGCGAGCTGATCGAACCGCGCGATACCGCCCTCGATCGTCGCGAGGAAGCCCTCCTCCTCCGCGCGCGTCGTGGCGAGCAGGTGCGCCCGCCGCTGCTTCAGCTCGGGATAGGCGTCACCCATCGTATCGATGACGGTTTCGACGACGTCGACGAGCGTCGGCTCCACGCGACCGAGCAGGAACGCGTACCGCACGGCGCGACGCAGGATGCGGCGCAGCACGTAGCCGCGTCCCTCGTTCGAGGGGTGCACGCCGTCGGCGAGGAGGAACGCGACCGCGCGCGCGTGATCCGCGATCACGTGGAACGCCGCCGGATCAACCACGAGCCGGTTGTTCTTCACCACGCTCGACCGCTTCGGCGCGGCTGCGCCCCCCGTGCTGAGCTCCACCTCGTAGTGATCGAGCGAGCGCTTTCCGCGATACTCGATGCCCGTCAAGGCTACGACTCTGGCGATGATCGGATCGAACAGGTCGGTGAAGTAGTTGTTGGTCACGCCCTGCTTCACCGCGGCGATGCGCTCCAGCCCCGCGCCGGTATCCACCGACGGCTTGGGCAGCGGCTTCAGCGTGCCGTCGGGCTGCCGGTCGAACTGCATGAACACGAGGTTCCAGATCTCCAGGAAGCGCCCCGCTTCCGCGCCCTCCACGAACGCGTCCTGGGAAAACTCGCTGCGCCCGAGATCGGTCCATTCGCCGCTCGCACCGGCAGGGAACCGGAAGTCCTTCACGATCTTCGCCAGATCGACGTAGATCTCCGTGCACGGGCCACACGGCCCCGTGTCGGCCATCTGCCAGAAGTTGTCCGCGTCGCCCAGCCGATAGATCCGGCTGGCCGGCAGCCCCGCGATCTCCTGCCAGAGCCCAAACGCCTCGTCATCGCTCTGATGCACCGACACCCGGAGCAGCGCTGGATCGATCGCCAACCCGTCGGGCCGAGTGAGCAGGTCCCACGCAAAGCGGATGGCGTCGCGCTTGAAGTAGTCGCCGAACGAGAAGTTGCCGAGCATCTCGAAGAAGGTGTGGTGCCGGGCCGTATGCCCCACCTGCTCGAGATCGTTGTGCTTGCCGCCCGC
>JBJMNM010000727.1:0-4611 GCA_045804305.1 Gemmatimonadaceae bacterium
CGCGCGAATGGCCGAGCATGCCCGCGCCATGGTGCCGGGCGTGGACGTGGGACCCGTGATCTCCGCCGCCGCGCGCGAGCGCATCATCCGCTACATCGACGAGGCGGAAGCGGCAGGCGCGACGGTCGTGGTGGACGGACGTCACGCGAAAGTGCGCGGCAGGGAGGACGGCTATTACATCGGCCCGACGATCCTGGATCACGTCACGCCCGACATGCGCATCGCACAGGAGGAGGTGTTCGGGCCGGTGCTCGTGATCGTACGCGCGAAGGACGTGGACGAAGCGCTGAAGATCGAGAATGCGTCGCCCTATGGGAACGCGGCGTCGGTGTTCACGGAGAGCGGTGGCGTGGCGCGCTACGTCATGGAGAAGGCCAGCGCCGGCATGGTCGGCGTGAACGTGGGCGTGCCGGTACCGCGCGAGCCCTTCTCGTTCGGCGGTTGGAACGACTCCAAGTTCGGTGTCGGCGACATCACCGGCAAAGGCTCCATCGAGCTGTGGACGCAAGCCAAGAAGATGACGACGAAGTGGAACAAGGAAGCCGGAACCAACTGGATGAGCTGAGGAGCTCCGCCATGCCCAATCGATCCGTCACGTTCACGGGAATCGCCTTCGAGAATCCCTTCCTGCTGTCGTCGGCGCCGCCGACGGAGTCGGAGAACAACATCATGCGCGCCTTCGACGCCGGCTGGGGTGGCGTCGTGACGAAGACGATCGGTCTGCATCCCGTCGTGAACGTGGTGGGAGCAAAGGCCAAGTTCATGCGCACGGGCGCGGACGACGCGCAGGTGTCGATGAAGAAGCGGCCGGGCGCGGCCCTGCATTCGTCGTGGAACTGGGAGCTCATCTCCGACAAGGCAATCGACTGGTGGGTGCCGCGCATCCGTCGCATCAAGGAGGCGCATCCCACCAAGGTGCTCATCGCGTCGATCATGGCCGGCTCGGGCAATGACAAGGAGCTGCGCAACTGGCAGATGCTGACCCAGGCCTGCCAGGACGCCGGCGCTGACGGCATCGAGTGCAACTTCTCCTGCCCGCACATGGACCGGAAGGACATGGGGTCCAACATCGGCAAGGATGAAGGGCTCTGCTCGGTCGTGACGGAGGCGGTGAAGGAGGTGGCGACGATCCCGGTATGGACCAAGCTCACGCCAGCGACGCGCGACATCGTCGTGGAGGCGGCCGCCTGCTTCCGCGGCGGCGCGGATGCGATGGTCTCGTCGAACACCTTTCCCTCGCTGCCGCTCATCGACCCTGACTCGCTCGAATTCGAGATCAATGTGGACGGCCTGGTGTCGAGCGGCGGCCTGGGAGGGCCGGCGATCCTGCCGATGGCCCTCGCCAACATGGCGAAGATGACGCAGGCATTCCCCGATCGCTCCTTCTCGGGGATCGGCGGCGTGAGCGACTTCCCGCAAGCGCTGTCGTACTTCCTCCTCGGCGCCGGCACCGTGCAGGTGTGCACGGCCGCGATGCTCGACCAGGCGATCGGCCCCAACGTGATCAAGCGCCTGAACGCCGGGCTCGACGCCTTCCTCGCTCGGCACGCCGCGGATGGATGGAAGAGCGTCGAGGATTTCCGCGGCATCCGGCGCGATCGCGTGGTGCTCCAGTCGCAGATCCGGCGGCCGGAGGGTGATTCGTACCAGGGCGGCTACGAGCCTGTCGAGGGCTACGCGGCTCCGGACGAGCGGCCGGTGAGCGTCCGATGACCACCGTCGCCCAGCCCACGAGCGGTGCCCATCGGCTTGAACTGCCGCCGGTGAACCACATCCCGCGCCCGTATCTCGGCCCGTCGCGCGCCGAGCTGATCGCGATGCGCAAGCAGTACACGAATCCAGCCATTTTCCATCTCTACCGCGACCCCCTGCTCATCGTCGAGGGGTACATGCAGTACCTCTACGACGAGACGGGGCGGCGCTATCTCGACCTGTTCGCCGGCATCGTCACCGTGTCGGTCGGGCACTGCCATCCGAAGGTCGTCGAGCGCGTCACCTCGCAGGTGGAGACGCTGATGCACTCGACGACGATCTATCTGCACCCGAACTTCCCGATGCTCGCGAAGAAGCTCGCATCCAAGATGCCGGCCGGTCTGGACGTGACCTACTTCGTGAACTCGGGGAGCGAGGCGAACGATCTCGCGGTGACCATGGCACGGCTGTACACGGGCCATACGGACGTCATCGCGCTGCGAAATGGCTACCACGGCGGCAGCCCGAGCGCGATGGGGCTCACGTCGCACAATACGTGGAAGTATCCTGTGGGCGGCGACGGCCACGTGCATCATGTCGTGAATCCCGATCCGTACCGCAGCCCGTTCCATGGGACGCCGGAGGAGGTTGCCACGCAGTCGGTGGCGGACATCCGCGAGATCATCCGCTACTCCACTCCAGGCAAGGTCGCGGCGTTTCTCGCCGAGCCGATCCAGGGCGTGGGCGGTGCCACCCACGGCGCGCGCAACTATCTCAAGGAAGCGTACGCCGTCGTGCGCGAGTATGGCGGTCTGTGCATCGCCGACGAGGTGCAGACCGGATTCGGGCGCACGGGCGATCACTACTGGGGCTTCCAGAACTTCGACGTCGTCCCCGACTTCGTCACGATGGCCAAGGGGATCGGCAATGGCGCGCCGCTGGCCGCGGTCACGACGCGGATGGAAGTGGCGAAGACGCTCGCGCAGCGCATCCACTTCAACACCTACGGCGGCAACCCGGTGTCCATGGCCGCTGGTCTCGCCGTGCTCGACGTGATCGACGAGGACGGCCTCCAGGAGAACTCGCGCGTCCTCGGCGCGCGCTTCAAGTCGGGGTTGCAGAAGCTTCAGCGCACCCATCCGCTGATCGGCGACGTGCGGGGCATGGGACTCATGATAGGCGTGGAGCTCGTGAAGGATCGTGGCCGAAAGACACCGGCGAAGGAGGAGACGCTCGACGTGCTCGAGGCGGCTCGCGAGATGGGCGTACTGATCGGCAAGGGCGGCCTGGACGGCAACATCCTCCGCATCAAGCCGCCAATGTGTATCACCAGCGCCGATGTGGATTACGCGCTCGAGGTACTCGATCAGGCGTTGTCGCGGGCGGGCCACGGCTGAACCCAGCTGTCATCCCGCAGGAGCGAAGCGAGTGTCGGGATCTACTCGGCCAGTCGAGTGTCTCGTCACGCACAGTGGATCCCGACACTCGCTCGCTTCGCTCGCTCCTGCGGGATGACACTACACTGACGGTCTTCCAACTCATTACGATGAAATTTGATCGAGTCGTAAAGGGCGGCAACGTCGTCACTCCCGGCGGCGCCTTCACCGGCGACGTCGGCATCGTTGGCGAGAAGATCGCGGCACTCGGCGTCGACCTCGAGACGAAGGGCGCCGACGTCGTCGACGCGAAAGGGCATCACGTGATCCCTGGCGTGCTCGACGTGCACGTACACCTCGAGCTTCCCTTCTGCGGCACCGTCTCCGCCGACGACTACCGTACGGGCACGCGCGCGGGCGCGCGCGGCGGCGTGACGACCGTCATCGACTTCGCCATCCCCTCGGCGAACGGGTCGCTGGCTGACGCCGCTGATACGTGGATGAAGAAGGCGGAAGGCAAGTCGCTCATCGACTACACCTTCCACATCTGCATCACCCGCTGGAACGATCACAAGGACCAGATCGCCGGGATGGTGAAGAAGGGCTTCACCACCTTCAAGGAGTTCATGATCTACGAGTCGGAGGGCTGGCAGTCCGACGACCGCGCCCTGTTCGGCACCCTGGAGAAGATGCGGGAGCTCGGCACCATGCTGCTGGTGCACGCGGAGTCATCGCGTGTGCTGGACGAATTGATCGCGCGTCACCATACGCCCGAGCTGATGAAGCAGCACGGCGCGGTGCTGCACGCCATCACGCGCCCGAACTTCGTCGAGGCCGAGGCGATCCAGCGCGTCGTGCAGTGGAGCGAGGCCACCGGTGGGCAGCTCTACATCGTGCACATGTCCACCGCGGAGGGAACGGACATCATCCGCGCGGCACAGGCGCGCGGTGTTCCCGTGCTCGCCGAAACCTGCGTGCAGTACCTCGTGCTCGACGACTCGGTGTTCGGCGGCGAGGACGGGCATCTGTTCGCCTGCTGCCCGCAGCTCAAGAAGCCCGCCGACTCCGACCGCCTGTGGAAGGGACTACAGAACGGTGAGGTGTCCGTCATCTCGACCGACACCTGCACCTTCACGCGCGAGCAGAAAGCGATGTGGGAGGGCGACTGGACGAAGATCCCGATGGGGATGCCCGGGCTCGAGACGCTGATGCCGCTGACCTACACGAAGGGTGTGCTGGAAGGACGGCTGTCACTCGAAGAGATGTGCCGGAAGCTGAGCACCAACCCGGCGGCAATCATGGGGCTCGCGCCGCGCAAAGGTGCCATCCAGATCGGCGCCGACGCTGATCTCGCCGTCATCCATCCGACCCGCACCCACAGAGTCGATCCGGACAAGATGGAGACGAATGCCGACTGGTCGCCCTACGAGGGTTGGGAGCTGGCCGGCTTCTCGCGCACCACGTTGTCTCGCGGCGAGGTGATCGTGGACGACTACGCGGTGGTGGGCAAGGAAGGGCGCGGGCAGTGGCTTCCGCGCAAGAC
>JBJMNM010000728.1:0-2641 GCA_045804305.1 Gemmatimonadaceae bacterium
GACCACAAACGGGAAGTCGAGCTGACCGTTGCCGGCGGGCTCGTCGCTGCGATCACGCACGACCTCCGACAACCGCTGACTGCGCTGGAGATGAACATCTCGGCCGCGCTCGAGTTCCTGCGACTACCGGCGGTCGAGCTCGATGGCGCGCTCGAGGCCCTCAATGATGCGCTCGCTCAGCAGTGCCGGATGCGGGAATCCCTGCGCGTGCTCGAGGATCTTGCCGTCCATCGCGAGCCGCTCTGCGAGTCCGTCGATCCCGTTCCGATCGTGCGCGACGTCGTGGCCCTCGTGGGCAGCGACGTGCAGGCTCGACACGTGTCGCTCGATCTCGTCGTCGTGCCTCCGGTGCCCTCCGTCTTCGCCGATGCGACGCTGATGCGGCAGGCCCTCCTCAACATGGTGCTCGACGCGCTCGAGGCGACGTCCCTCAGCGCGCGGGACGACAAGTCGGTCCGTCTGACGATCACGCAGGTCGACGACACCGTCGAGGTTGCCATCTCTCATTTCGGTCTCCGCACGGAAGCCGCCGGCATCGAGGGTTGGGGCCTCGCCCTGGCGCGATCGGTCGTCGCGGCGCACGGTGGAACAATCAGGATGGAAGGCGACGCCGAAGCCGGCATACGCCTCGTCACACGGTGGCCCACCACCGCACACGCCGCTTCGCGGGGAGGATCACATGCATGACGACCAGCCGCTGATCGTGATCGTGGACGATGACGACGCGATCTGTCGCGCCTTGTCCCGCCTGCTTCGCGCACAAGGCTATCGCGTCCGTACCTATGCGACCCCGCACGCTTTTCTGGACGAGAGCGATGCGCTCAGCCCGAGCTGCGCGCTGATCGACATCCGGATGCCGGGCATCGACGGGCTCGAGCTGCTCCGACTCATCCGCGAGAGCGGCATCGAGGTGCCGGCGGTGTTCATGACTGCCACCGGCGACATCCGGACCATCGTGGGCGCGATGAAAGAGGGAGCGATCGATCTGCTGCCCAAGCCCTTCACAGCCGAACAGCTCAACGCCGCGATCTCGCGCGCCATCCAGTCCGCCGACGTCGCCGATCACGACCGCCGTGGGCTGGACGACATCTGGCGGACCGCCGCGGGACTGACGCCGCGCGAGGCCGAAGTGTGCGGGCTCGTGGCGTGCGGCTTCCCGAACAAGCGCGTCGCGGCCCTGATCGGGACCAAGGAGAAGACCGTCAAGGTGCACCGAGGGCGCGTCATGCAGAAGCTCGGCATGTCCTCGTTCGCGGAGCTCGTCCGCTTCGTGGAGACACTCCATCGCGAAGCGTCGCACAAGTCGCTGCGCATCGACGCGCGCGAGACGCAGCGACCTCGATCGGTCAACATCATCATCGACTTCGTGAATCGCGAGCGCGTGAACCTCACCGCGGTCGGCAACCGTGCAACGGTAGACCAATGGACAATGCCAGCTGGCGCGCAATAGGGCGTACGATGCACCACACTTCACGATGGCCAGGCGCCCATGGAGTCTGCACTGCAGGGTTGGTCGATGCCGACGGGGGATCTCAAGCCGGCGCTCGAGCTCGCGCTCGAGGTGACGCGTGGCGACATGGGCGTGCTCATGCTGCACGACGAGTCCCGGGATGCGCTCCTTCCCGTGCTCGGCATCGGCCTGAATGACGATCACATCGCCGCCATCGGCGCGCATCGTCGGGGTGTGGGACCGTTCGGGCTGGCCGTCTCCACGCACCGCCGCATCACGGTCCGGGACGCGTGGCGCGATCCCCGCGCGCTCCCCGACCTGGCCCATCAACTGGGCTATCGCGGCATCGACATCCTGCCCCTCTTCGGTGCGGACGACGATGCCGTCGGTGCCATCGGCGTGATGTTTCGCCGTGGTCGCGGCACTCACCCGCGCGGCCACCGTCTCGTCGATCGCTGCGCGCAGATCGTCGTTTCCGCGGTGCTCCAGGCGAAGCGATGCTCCGAAGCCAGTCACGCGCGCGACGCGGCGGAGGAGCTCGGGCGCGCCAAGGTGCAGTTTCTCGCTCGCATGAGCCACGAGCTGCGCACGCCCCTCCAGTCCATCGCCGGATACCTGGATCTCCTGCGCATCGATCCGGCGGATCCACTCACGCCATCGCAGGCCCGGCACGTCGAGCGCATGTGCGTCAGTGGGCAGATCCTCTTCCACGTGATCGACGATCTGATCACCTTCTCCCAGCTCGAATCGGGGCACGTCACCTATCATCTCGTCGCGACCCGTGCCGGCGACGCGCTGCGCGTTGCCGAGGCCGTGGTGGCGCCACTGGCGATCGACAGGGGTGTGCATCTCATGGTGATGCCGGTGTCTCATGGCATCGTGGTGAGTGGCGACGCCGACAAGCTGCGGCAGGTGCTGGTCAACCTGGCGGCCAATGCCGTGAAGTTCACGCAACCTGGCGGCACCGTCACTCTTGCCTGCCGAGTGGAGTCCGGCGCGGTCTACTTCGACGTCGCCGACACCGGTCCGGGAATCCCCGCCGAGAAGCTCGACGGCATCTTCAACCCGTACGTGCGGTTGGGAACGACGCGGCTCGATCATTCCGGCGGCTTCGGGCTGGGGCTGGCGATCAGTCGAGACTTCGCGCTGGGCATGCACGGTGAGCTGACGGTCAGCAGCGTGATCGACACC
>JBJMNM010000729.1:0-3108 GCA_045804305.1 Gemmatimonadaceae bacterium
CCCGCCCGTCAGGCGGGTGCCCTCCCTCGAATCGTCTGCGTGATCGCCCTGTTCGGGCTCATCGCGGCGCTCGCGGCGGCGTCCTCCCTCCCCGCATCCGAAGCATCCCCCGCGCCTCGGTTGGGCGACGGTACCCGGTCGGGCGGTGCCACGGGACGGATCGAAGGCGACGTCACGATCTCCACGACCCTCTCGGCGCGGCGCCCGCGCTTCCGCATCTACGCCGACCCGGGACCAGGCTCGCGTCCCCCCGAGCCGGTGCCCGAAGCGGCCGAGATCCGCAACGTCGTCCTCTACCTGGAGCGCGTGCCGGCGCTCGATGCCGCCACTCCGGCGCATGCAACGATGCGGCAGGAGGACGAGCGGTTCGCACCGCACGTGCTGCCGATCGTCGCCGGCACGACCGTGGAATTTCCCAATGGAGACGACGTCTTCCACAACGTCTTCTCCCTCTCGAGCGCCAAGACCTTCGACCTCGGCCGCTTCCCGAAAGGCAGCGCGAAGGCGGTGCAGTTCGACAGGAGCGGTGTGGTGCAGCTGTTCTGCCACATCCACTCCGACATGAGCGCCGTGGTGCTGGTGCTCGACAACGCGTTCCATACCGTGCCCGCCGCGAATGGCCGCTACGCCCTCGAGGGCGTGCCGCCGGGCGAGTACACGGTGGTCGGATGGCACGAGCGCATCAGGCCGATCGCGCGCAAGGTGCGCGTCGTCGCGGGCGAGACGGCGCGGCTCGACTTCAACATCCCGCTCCCTCGCGGCGGCGAAACGGCGCCGTGATGTCGTTGCGCGGAAGAGTAGAGCTGTCGGGATGACAGCGTGACCACGCGCGACCTCGTCCGCCGCTTTCGACGCACGCGACTCGGCGTGCGACTCGCGGTGCTGAGTGCCGTGCTCGCGGCGGCGGTGATCGGTGGGACGTTCGTCGCGCTGAG
This sequence comes from Gemmatimonadaceae bacterium, assembly GCA_045804305.1. Lineage (GTDB taxonomy): Bacteria > Gemmatimonadota > Gemmatimonadetes > Gemmatimonadales > Gemmatimonadaceae > AG11. The sequence continues at coordinate 936 of JBJMNM010000729.1, forward strand.
CGTGCAGGTGCGGCGCAGCACGCGCCAGCTCTTCGCCGACGAGCTCAGTCGCAGCCAGCGCACGCTCGTGGCGCTCCAGACGGAGAACCGGCGGCGCCTCGTCGTCACTGCCTCGCTGCTCGCCGAGAGTCCCAATCTCCGGTCGGCCATCGCGACGTATCGCGTCGAACAGAACTCGGGCCGCGCCACCCGCTCGGACCTCACGAACACGGTGCAGCGCGAGCTCGAACGGCTCGGCCGCGACCTCAACGCCGGCGCGCTCCTCGCAACCGATGAACGCGGCCGCGTGTTCGCCGGATACGTGCGCGGCGGCGGGACGATCCAGCAGGGGTTCGAACTCGCCACGCTCCCCGCGGTGCGCAACGCGCTCGACCCCGCGGTCGTGAGCTCGCAGAGCGAGACCTACCTGTCCGGCCTCGAGGTCGGCGACGCGTACTACGGCGTCGGTGCCGCTCCGGTGATCCTCGACGGCTACACGATCGGCGCGCTGGTGTTCGGCCAGCGGGTCGACTCCACGCTCGTGTCCATGCTCCGCGCCTCCTTCGACGGCGACGTCGTCGCCTCGGCGGGGAGTCACGTCATCGCCGCGTCGCTGCCGGCGCGCGCCGCCAGCGACGTCGTCACGAGCAATGTCGGCGCGCGCTCGATGAAGCTCGGCGATCAGGAATATCTCGCGGCCGTGATTCCGATGGGCCGCACCCAGCTCGGCACGGAGCTGCATCTCACGCTGCTCCAGCCGCTCACCCCAACGGTCAATGCGCTGGCGGCGCAGCTCCGGCGCGACTTCCTGTTCTACGGGGCATTGGCGATCCTGCTGGCCGCGCTCGGCGCCATCGCTCTTTCCCGGTCGCTCCTCGAGCCCCTGCGCGCGTTCATCGCGATCATGCGCGCCGGCGCCGAGGGGAAGACGGTGGAGCGTGGGTTCGACGCGGAGAATGCGTCGCAGGAGATTCGAACGCTGGATGCATCCTACACCAGGTTGATGGAAGCGCTGGGCCGCGAGCGCACCGCGCTCCAGCGGCGGGGCGCCGAGCTGGCAGCGGCGAACGAAGTTCTGACGGACGAGATCCGTGGGCGCGAGCGGATCGAGCGAGCACTGCGCGAGAGCGAGGCACAGCTCCGCCAGTCGCAGAAGCTCGAAGCCATCGGCACGCTGGCCGGCGGCATCGCGCACGATTTCAACAACCTGCTGACCGTCATCTCCGGGTTCACGCAGCTCGCGATCGGGCGGCTCGGCAAGTCGCATCCCGTGGCGACCGATCTGACGGAAGTGAACGACGCGGCCACGCGGGCGGCGAGCCTCACGCATCAGCTGCTGGCGTTCAGCCGCAAGCAGGTGCTCCAGCCACGCGTGATCGATCTCGACGATACGGTCAGGAGCATGCAGGAGATGCTGCGCCGACTGATCGGCTCGCACATCGAGCTGCGCGTGGCCCACGACGGCGAGTCGTCGCGCATCAAGGCGGATCCGAGCCAGCTCGAGCAGGTGCTGCTCAACCTCGTGGTCAACGCGCGCGACGCGATGCTCGAGGGCGGCAAGGTCACGATCTCCACACGTCACCAGACGGATTCCTCCGGCGCGCGCTGGGTCGCGCTGCGCGTGGCCGACACCGGTGTCGGCATGTCGAAGGACGTGCGCGAGCGGGTGTTCGAGCCCTTTTACACGACGAAGGAAGTGGGCAAGGGGACCGGGCTGGGGCTCTCCACGGTGTACGGCGTCGTCGCGCAGTCGGGCGGCACGATCGAGGTGGACAGCATCCTGGGCAAGGGCTCGACCTTCACCGTGCGCTTTCCCGCGGTCAGCGAGAGCGCGGCCGCGGCCGAGCACGCGGACGCGGGCGACCTTCCGGTGGGAACTGAAACGATCCTCGTGGTGGACGACGACGACGCGATCCGCCGGCTCGCCGAGCAGGCGCTCACGTCATTCGGATACACCGTCGTGGTGGCGCGCAACGGAGTCGAAGCGCTGACGATCGCGCGGACGATGCCACGGCTGGACGTGCTCGTCACCGACATCGTGATGCCGCAGCTCAGCGGGCAGCAGCTCGCCGAGCGGATCATGGCCAAGTTCCCCGCGCCGTGCGTGATCTACATGACCGGCTGGGTGAACGACGCGACGATGGAGCTGGAGCTCGACACGGACGTGACGCTGCTGCGAAAGCCGTTCACCCCG
>JBJMNM010000730.1:0-2952 GCA_045804305.1 Gemmatimonadaceae bacterium
TAGACCGACAGTCACTGACGTCGTCATGGCGGCTGGCGCATCGCTGGCGGAGGCCGACCTCGTCGCGCTGGTCGCGTCTCTCGAGACGATGAGCGAGCATCCCCTCGCGGACGGGATCGTGCGGTACGCAAAGGAGCGCGCTCTCCCGCTCGAGCCCGCGGAAGGGTTCAAGTCGCTCGGCGGACGCGGCGCGGTCGGCACGGTGCGCGGTCGCGCGCTCGTGGTGGGCAATGCGCCGCTCCAGACGGAGCGCGGGATCGACGTCACCCACTTGCAAGCGCGCGCCGAGGCGCTCGCGGCGGACGGAAAGACGCCGATCTACGCAGCCGTCGATGGAACGCTCGCGGGCCTGATCGCGGTGGCCGATCCGATCAAGGAGACCTCGCGCGAAGCGATTGCCCGCCTGCATGCGATGGGTCTTGAGGTCGTGATGCTGACTGGCGACAACGCGCGCACCGCCGAAGCGATCGCGCGTCAGGCGGGCATCGACCGCGTGGTGGCGGGCGTGCTGCCCGAAGGAAAGGTCGACGAGATCAAGCGACTGCAGGGCGAGGGTCGTGTGGTCGCCATGGTGGGCGATGGTATCAACGACGCCGCGGCGATGGCGCAGAGTGTCGGCATCGCGCTGGGGACTGGCGCCGACATCGCGATCGAGGCGGCGGACGTGGTGCTGATGCGCGGCGACCTGCGGAGTGTGCCTCAGGCGATCGCGCTGTCGCGCCGCACGATGCGTACGATGAAGCAGAACCTCTTCTGGGCCTTCGTCTACAACGTGATCGGCATCCCGATCGCCGCCGGTGCGCTCTATCCGGCGCTGGGCGTCCTTCTGAGCCCGATCGTTGCGAGCGCGGCGATGGCATTCAGCTCGGTGAGCGTCGTGACCAACAGCCTGCGCCTGCGTCGCGCCCGCATCGCCTGAGTGGGAAGATTCGATACCGTGCTGAGCGACGCGAAGGATCTGCACGTCCAGGTCGGGGAAATCTCAATGGAGACTCGAGCATGACGCCAGCCACGAAGACGCGCCGCGGTCGCACGAACGGTGTCGAGGAGGGACGGAAGGCGGTGGCGGTCGCCCCCGACGCAAAGGAGCGGAACGTGAAGCGACTCCGCCGCATCGAAGGACAGGTGCGCGGCCTCCAGAAGATGGTGGAGGAGGACCGCTACTGTGCCGACATCATGACGCAGATCTCATCGGTGCATGAGGCGCTGCGCTCGGTGGGACGAGAGCTGATGCGAAACCACCTCAAGCACTGCGCGACGGCGGCGATCAAGGCGGGGCCAGCGGAGGCCGAGCCGATGTACGACGAGCTCGTGGATCTCCTCTACAAGCACAGCCGGTAGGGCGAACCCCGGTCTCACTACCCGCGGCACCTGACTATCCTTCGATCATCATGAGATGTCGTCGCCTCTTCGCGCTGCTCACGTCGGCCGCCATGCTTCACCTGTCGGTGGCTGGCAACGCCGCGTGCGCGCCCGGTGATCTTCAGGAACACCACGCGATGACGCCGGGTTCGGAGACCGTTGCCGAGCGCGCGATGAGAACGGACGGCCACGTGATGCCAGCGCCCGAAGCGAACGAGCCGGCCACGCTGAGCGCCGGCCGTGTTGGCAAGGCCGACCTGCCGCCGTGCGAGACACCCGTGCAGCAGCATTGCTGCGACGCGGTCGTCGGGTGCGGCGTGATCGGTGCCGTGACCAGTCATCAGCATCTCCTGGCGCCGCGTGTTCTGTCCGCGCCGCGCATTGAGGAGGCACTCCACGACGCGCCGGCGTCGTTCGTGCCGGCCCCCGAGCCGCCGCCCCCAAAGGCCTAGCCCGAGCTCCGACAACTCGGTGTTCGCCCCTCGCTCGGCGCGTTGGCGCCCGCGCGAGCCTGGCGCACGTCACAGTTCGTGCGCCGGCAGGTCTCTCTCGTTCTCACAGATGCAACTCCGATCGACGTTCCGCCGCCTCGCGCTCGCCGCGGGCGTCCCCATCGTTCTCGCCCCCGCGAATCGCGTCGCGGCGCAGCAGGACACAACCAAACACCAGATGCCCGGCATGGAGATGCCGACATCCTCGACCACCAAGGGCAAGCCCGCCAAGGACACGAAGCCGATGCTGGGCATGCACGCCGGGGACATGGCCGGCATGGCGATGATGACTCCCGACCCGCTCGGGGTCTCGATGGACCGCATGGGCTCGGGCACCACCTGGGTTCCAGAGGCTGCTCCCATTCCCTCACTGTACTTCGCCGCACCCGGCCGATGGGACATCACGGGGCACGGCGTTGCCTTCCTGCAATACGACAGACAGGATGGCCCGCGGGGTGACGACCAGCTCGGCTCCCTCAACTGGCTGATGCTCATGGCGAGCCACACGCTCGCCGGAGGGCGTTTCCAGGCGCGGACGATGCTGAGCCTCGACGCGCTCACCGTCACGTCGCGCGGCTATCCGCTGCTGCTGCAGTCTGGTGAAGCGTTCGACGGCCAGCCGTTACACGATCGGCAGCACCCGCACGATCTGTGGATGGAGCTGAGCGCTCTGTACGAGCGCCCGATGTCGCCGTCGCTCGGGGTGATGCTGTATGCTGCGCCGTCAGGGGAGCCTGCGCTCGGCCCCGTAGCCTTCATGCACCGCCCCTCGGCGATGGACAATCCCACGGCGCCTATCAGCCACCACTGGCAGGACGCGACACACATTTCCTTCGGCGTGTTGAGCGCGGGGCTCTTCACCCACACCTTCAAGGTCGAAGGCTCGGTGTTCAACGGCCGAGAGCCCGATCAGCAGCGGTTCAACTTCGACCCCATCACGCTCGACTCGTACTCCGGCCGCGTGACCTACCAGCCGACGTCGGAATTGAGTTTCACGGGTGGCTACGGCTTCCTCAGGAGTCCGGAGGCACTCAACCCCGGGGAGTCCATGCATCGAATCACCGCCTCGATTCTGTCCGGCTCGACACTAGGCGCTGAA
>JBJMNM010000731.1:0-5296 GCA_045804305.1 Gemmatimonadaceae bacterium
CGCCGCCGGCACCGCGGTCCTGATGGCCACGCACAACCTGGAGCTGATCCGGCGACAGGAGTTCCGGACGATCGAGATGAATCGCGGCGCGATCATCTTCGACTCGGCGCAGCGCGTGTCGAGCACGGCCTGATGCGTTCCCTGCGCGACGCGCTCGTAACCTTCCGGCGGACGCCACTGCTCAGCGCATTGAGCGTGACGACGATTGCTTTCTCGCTGTTCGCCTTCGGGCTGTTCGGGCTCGTGGCGCTGAACATCCGCGAGGCGCTGGACAAGCTCGAGGACCGCGTGGAGATCCGCGCCTTCATCGCCGAGGGCATTCCGCCCGAGGTGATCGCCGACGCGGCCGCCGACATCGCCACCTTCCCTGAAGTGCAGTCGGCCATGATGGTCACGCAGTCGCAGGCGCTCGCCCGTGCGCAGCGCGAGCTCGGCGACTTTCGCGACGTGTTCGAGGGCGCCACGCTTCCCGCGTCCATCGACGTCCGCCTCAAGCCGGGGTTCCGCGATCCGGTGACGGTGCGAAAGGTGGTGACGCGCGTGCAGGCGTTCGCCTTCGTGGATGACCTCAGGTACGGCGAGGAGTGGATCGAGAAGCTCTACCGGCTCCGGAACATCGCGGGGATCGCCGGCATCGTCCTCGGGCTCGCCTTCGCGGCCGTGTCGGTGATCATCATCGGCGCGACGATTCGCATGGCCGTGCTGTCGCGCGCCAAGGAGATCTCGATCATGCGGCTCGTCGGCGCGACCGACTCCTACATCCGGCGTCCCTTCCTGCTCGAGGGCTTCGCGAAAGGCGTGCTGGGCGGGCTGCTCGCGCTGCTGCTCGTGTGGGTGTGCCGACTGCTGATCGACCGCTACATCATCGAGACGGTGTTCTTCGACCAACGGCTGGCGGCGCTGGGGCTGCTGTTCGGTGCGCTGATCGGCCTCGTCGGCAGCGCGGTCTCCGTCGGGAGGCACCTACGCAGCGTGTAGGGTTGCGGGCCGCGCTGCTCGTGGTCGCTCTCGCGTGGCCGGTTGCGCTCCACGCTCAATCGGCCGACGCGCGCATCCGCGCGCAGCGCGACGAGCTCGAGCGCATTCGACGCGAGCGCACGCAGCTCGAGCAGCGCATGGCGAATCTCCAGGGCGACGTGCACGAGCTCAGTGAGGAGCTGGCCAACCTGGACCGCCAGCGTATGGCGACCGAGAAGGTGCTCGCCACGCTCGACCGCCAGATCGCGTCGATCAACGACGTGGTCAGCCAGACCAACGGCCAGATGCAGTCGGCGGAGACCGAACTGGCGCAGCGCAGAGCCACGCTCCAGCGCCGGCTCGTGGACATCTACAAGCGAGGGCCGCTCTACTCGGCCGAGGCCCTGCTCACGGCGCGCTCCTTCGGCGAGCTGGTGGCGCGATACAAGTACCTGCACGAGATCGCGCGGCACGATCGGATGCTGGTGCAGCGTGTGGAGCTGCTGCGGAACGAGATCGCCCGCCAGCGGGGAGAGCTCGTGAAGCTGCGTGATGCCGTGGCCGACAACCGCAGCGACAAGGAGCGAGAGGAGCAGCGGCTCGCGATCCTCACGCGCCTGCGGTCGAGCAGTCTGCAGCAGGTCCAGCGCACCACGCAACGGATTCAGGAGCGTCTCAAGCAGATCCAGGCGTCGGAGGCGCGGCTCGGCAACGTGATCGCGGGGATCGAAGCCGAGCGTCTTCGCACCGCCGCGCGGGCCAACGCGCCGCGGGCCACGAGCACGCTCAAGACCGTGGACGCGGGCCGGCTGGAGTGGCCGGTGGACGGGACGCTGCTCTACCGCTTCGGTCGCGTGATCAACCCGAACAACACCACGACGCGCTGGAACGGCATGGGCATCGCCGCCCCCGTCGGGAGCGCCGTGAAGGCCGTCGCGCCCGGGTCGGTGGTGAGCGTGGGGCCGCTGGGCACGTACGGGCTCACCGTCATCCTTCAGCACGGCGCGGGCGACTACTCCATCTACGCGTCGCTGGGGTCCACCTCGGTACGGAAAGGCGCGACGGTCCGCAAAGGAGACGTCGTGGGTACGGTGGGGATCTCCGATCCGGAGCTCAAGCCACATCTGCACTTCGAGATCCGTCCGCAGGGCCGTGCGGTGGATCCGGAGACCTGGCTGCGCGGGGCACGCTGACCATGACCGTGACCAAGCGCTGCGCCGTGTGCGGCCGCTTCCGCGCGTACGACGAGGACGACGAGTTCTGCATCGGCTGCGGACACGAAGGGCTGGAGGCGGAGTGCGCCTGTGGCCGCGCGTTCGACTACGCGCTGGCAGAGAGTGGCGACGTCCACTGCCCGAAGTGCGGCCGGGTCCTGCGCGGGCGTACGCCACTGATGGGCGAGTAGCTGTCGTCCTGATGCGAGGGGCTCGGGCTGAGTCGAGTACGGAGTCCACCGATAGTGGGTACCGTCCGCCGGTCGAGGTCGCGCCACCCCAGTCGTCTGTCCCGAGTCCGTCAGGTGCGATAGTCGTCCGTCGAATACATCGGTGCGACTCGACTGACGCCTCTCTACAGGCTTACTGAGTACAGACCACTGGGCTGTCCGCGTGCGGATCGGGCGCAGCCGGTCCCGCGCCCGGTGCACTCGCTACTCGACTCAGCCCGTTCGATCCCGCTGCTATCGTGCACGTGCAGGTCCTTCGCTGCGCTCAGGACGACAGCTAGATTTCCCGCGATGTCGGCCCCTCTGCTTCTCGGCGCGCACGTGAGCGCCGCCGGCGGCGTGCCCGAGGCCCCGCCTCGCGCCGCCGCCATTCACGCCACGGCACTGCAGCTCTTCACCAAGATGGCGAACCGCTGGGCCGAGCGGGACTGCGCGGAGGACGAGTGCGTCGCCTTCCGCCAGCGGGTCGCCGCCACCGACGTGGTGGCCACGATGGCGCACGACTCCTACCTGATCAATCTGGCGAGCCCGGATCCGGAGCTTCGCGCGCGGTCCACCGCGTCGTTCGTCAGCGAGCTCCGTCGATGCGCGGCGCTCGGGCTCGACTATCTCGTGTCGCATCCCGGCAACTACATGGACGAGCGCGAAGCGGGTATCGCCCGCAACGCCGACGCGATCAACGAGGCGTTCGCCGCTGCGTCCGGAGGAACGACGATCCTCTGTCTCGAGACCACGGCCGGATCAGGCACCTCTCTCGGCGCCACCTTCGAGGAGCTCGCGGCCATCATCTCGCTCGTCGATCCGCGCTATCGGTCGCGGGTGGGCATCTGCCTCGACAGCTGCCACGTCTACTCCGCCGGCTACGATCTCGTGAACGACTACGAGGGCGTGCTGGCGCGCCTCGATGATGCGATGGGCCTCGAGCGCCTCAAGGTGATGCATCTGAACGACTCGAAGACGCCGTTCGCCTCCAAACGGGATCGCCACGAGCTGATCGCGGAAGGCTCGCTGGGCGAGGCACCCTTTCGGCGCATCATGACCGACGAGCGGCTCGCGAAGGTGCCGAAAGTCATCGAGACGCCGAAGCTCGACGACGCGACCGCAACGGACACACGCATGCTCGAGCGACTGCGGAGCTACGCGATCGCCGGCTAGGGGAGTCGCACCCGGGTGACGTCGCCCTCGAGCGTCGTCCCATCCACGGCGACGTAGACGTGGCGCTCCGTCACCGACAGCTCCCACGCGTTGCGCCGATCGAGCCGCGCCACGAGCGCGGCGATGAGCTCGCGATCGATGGCGTAAAGCTCGAGCTCCGCCGAGCGATGGATCCGCTCACCCGCCAGCTGCCGCACCAGCTGGGCCGGGTCGCGATGGGTGTACACGACCACGCGCGGCGCGGCCTTGCTCGCCTTGTGCAATCGCGCCGCATCGGGAGCGCCGACGTCGATCCAGACCTGGAGCGCGCCGGTGAGATCGCGTACGGAAAGCGCCGGCACATCGGCCTCGGCGATCCCCCGCGAGAATCCGATGCCCTCGGCATACTCGAGACAGTAGGCCAGCACTCGCGACAGGAGGTACTCCTCCGTCTCCGACGGCTGGCAGGCGACCTTGAACGAGAGCGTCTCGTACACGCCGCGGTCGACGTCGGCGAGCTGGACATCGAAGTTGTAGACGGTCGCGGTGAGAGCCATGAGGGAAGCTAGTGTGCCGGTCGGGCGCGTCTTCGCCATACGAGGAACGCCGGCCACCCGAGCGCCAGCATGACCGCCCCCCGCACCGCGTTCGGTGGATTGGAGACGATCGCCCCTGCCACGACGTAAAGACAGGCGGCCACGAACAGCAGCACGCTCACCGGATAGAGCGGCGCGCGGTAGCGCGTCGTCGCCGCCCGCTCACGACGGCGATACACGACCAGCGATGCCGCGGTGATGCCGAAGAAGATCCAGTCGGCGAAGGTGACCCAGTCCAGCAGCTGGCCGTAGCTGCCTGACAACAGCAGCGCGATGGCCCAGACACCCTGCGCCAGGATCGCGGCCACGGGGGTGCGGAAGCGCGGATGCAGCTCGGCGAACCGCGCGAAGAAGAGCCCGTCACGCGCCATCGCCTGATAGACGCGCGGCGTCACGAGAATGACGAGGTTGAGAAAGCCGAAGGTCGACACCGCGATCCCGGCGGCGATCAGTCGTCGTCCCGTATCGCCGAAGTACCGCCCCATGACGTCCGCCGCCGGCGCACGACTCGCCGCGAGGCCCGCGACGCCGAGTGCGCGAAGGTACGTCAGATTCACGGCCAGGTAGACCGCGGCCACGATCAGCACGCCGATCACCAGCGCGCGCGGAAGATTCCGCTCGGCGTCCACCATCTCCTCTGCCACGAAGTTCGTCTGCTGCCACCCGCCGTAGGCGAAGAGCACCGGCACCAGCGCCGTACCCAGAGCCACGATCAGCGGCTTGCCGGCCACTGGTGCGGGCGCGAGGTCGGCAGACGCCGCCGCGAGCGGCGGCGCGACGAGCGCGCTCACCACGAGCGCGGCGATCGCCGCGAGCTTGAGAAGCGTGAAGATGTTCTGCGTCCACGTGCCCGGACGAACGCCCACCGCGTTCACGAGCGAGAGCAGCACGATGGCACCTCCCGCCAGCCACGGCTCGGAGGCCGGTGCAATGCGCAGCAATGGCGCCGCGTAGCTGGCGAAGGTGACCGCCACCGCCGCCGCCGCGCCGGTCGCGATGGCGAGGAGCAGCGCCCAGCCGTATAGAAATGCGGGCAGCGGGCCGAACGCCTCGCGGATGTACACGTATCCGCCGCCGGCCGCGGGACGGCGCGCCCCGAGCTCGGCGAAGATGAAGGCGCCGAGCAGCGCGATCACCGCGCCAAGCCCCCACGTGATCATGATGA
>JBJMNM010000732.1:0-4871 GCA_045804305.1 Gemmatimonadaceae bacterium
CATGGCGCCCATGCCGATGGGCGTGAACCCGAGCAGACCGACGAGAATGAAGATCGCACCGGAGATCGTTGCAACCCGCTGAATGGAAACCATGATGGCCTCTGCACGCGAGAGCTGCGCGGTTGGGGGGTCGATCGCGTGGGACGGCCGCGGATGGCCGCTCCTCTTCCTTAGAGGGCGGTCGGCTGGGACGGAAGGCAACCCACGCCCGCCGGCGGGGGACTCACCCCGAGTCCACCGCCTGGCATCAGAGGCATCAGCCGATCTCCCCCTCCATCGCGATCTCCGTCCGCAGGCTCTCCTCGTCGCGGAAGATCGTCGCGAGCGCGAGGAGCCTGCCGGCACGCTCGTATCGCACCGCGACATCGCGCGCGGCCGGGTCGCCGCTCACGCGGAGGCCGTCCCACCGCTCGGCGTGCCCCACGTAGTTGATGCTCACGTCGTAGTGCGCGCTCCAGAAGAACGGCACCTGGTCGAACCGCTCGCGGGCGCCCAGCATGTTCCGCGCGGCCACCTGCCCCATGCGCTCGGCCACCACCCAATGCTCCACGCGAATCTTCTCGCCGGTATGCGGGTCCGGCCAGCGCGCGATGTCCCCCGCCGCGTACACGTTCGCCGCGCTCGTCTCGAGCATCTCGTTCACCACCACCCCGCGATCCATGGTGAGCCCTGCCTGCTCGGCGAGCGCGAGTCGAGGCCGCACGCCCACGCCGATCACCACGAGGTCCGCATCGAGGCGCGTGCCGTCATCCAGCACGACGGCATCGCGCTCGATCGACGCCGGCTTGTGCTCGAGATGGAACACCACGCCCTTCTCCTCGTGCAGCGCCTTCACGAAGGCGCCGAGCGGCTGACCGAGCACGCGCTCGAGCGGCAATGCCTCTGGTGCGACCACGTGCACCGCCAGGCCGCGTGCGCGCAGCGATGCGGCCACCTCGAGCCCGATGAAGCTTCCGCCGATCACCACCGCCTGTCGCGCGCCGGCAGCCGCGGCGACGATCGCTCGACTATTGGCGAGGGAGCGCAGATAAAACACGTGCGCCTGCCCGTCACCCGGGATCCCCAGGTGCACCGGCTCGGCGCCGGTCGCGAGCAGCAGCTTGTCGTACGAGAGCGAATCGTGCCGCTCTACTTCGAGGCGCCGTCCCGCGACGTCGATGCGGGTGGCTCCGGCGCGCACGATGTCGATGCGATGCTCCGCGTAGAAGCCCGGCGGACGCAACGGAATCCACTCTTCCGGCGCCGTGCCCGCCAGATAGTCCTTCGACAGGTTCGGCCGATCGTACGGCGAATCCGGCTCGACATCCACGAGCGTGACGCGTCCGTCGTACCCGCAGCGGCGCAGCATCTCGCCGGCCGCCGTCCCCGCGGCGCCCGCGCCCACGATCACGATCGAGCCCGGCTGCCGAGCCTCTGGCAGCACGGCGGGAAAGCTCGGCGCGAGCGGATCGCGCTCGATCTTCTTCGTCACGACGAGGCGCTCGCCTCGCCGCTCCACCCGCCAGCTCGACACTGGCGAGAGCGCCGGCGCACGCAGCGCTTCACCGGTGCGAAGGCTGAAGCACGCGTGGTGCCACGGACAGCGGACGGTGTCCTCGTGGATCACCCCCTCCACCAGGGGTCCCCCGTAGTGAGTGCACGTCGCGCCGATCGCGACGTAGTCATCCCCCAGTCGTGCCAGGAGCACTGGCTCGCCGAACGCGTGACCCAGTAGCTTTTCGCCTGGCTGCAATGCTCCCGCAGCCACACCCTGCTCCAGATCCGGCCCCGACAGCGCGACCTCGTTTCCCATGCTCTCACCCTCCCGATCCATCATGCTCGCATGGGGTCATACCATGGCGCAAGCACGAGGCGCCACATGACGTCCGCTGATCGCGGGATCCGCTCGGCCCAGATCGGCATGCTCGTGAACGCGCTGCTCGCGGTCACGAAGCTGATCGCCGGGCTCGTGGGCAACACCTACGCGCTCGTCGCCGACGCGGTCGAGTCCACCACCGACATCTTCTCGTCGCTTGTCGTGTGGGGCGGCCTCCGCGTCGCGTCGCGCGATCCGGACGCGGAGTACCCATTCGGCTATGGGCGGGCAGAGGCGCTCGCCTCGGTCGTCGTCGCCCTCATGCTGCTCGGCGCCGCTCTCGGCATCTCGATCGAGGCCATCCGCGAGATTCGGACTCCGCACCACATGCCGGCGCCGTGGACGCTCGTCGTGCTGGTCGTCGTGATGATCGTGAAATGGACCCTTTCACGACGAGTCGGCTCGGTTGGCGCCGACATCGGCAGCACGGCCGTCACCGCAGATGCCTGGCATCACATGGCCGACGCCATCACCTCCGCGGCGGCGTTCATCGGCATCTCCATCGCCGTGCTGGGCGGACCGGGGTGGGAATCGGCCGACGACTGGGCCGCACTCCTTGCCTCGTGCATCATCGCGTTCAACGGTCTCTCCATGCTGCGGCCGGCGATCGCGGACCTCATGGATCGCACCCCGGGCGCTCACATCACGGACCGCGTGCGGCGCGCTGCGGAAGAGGTGGCCAACGTGCGCGCCGTGGAGAAGCTCGCCCTCCGCAAGACCGGCCTCACCTATCGGGCCGACCTGCACGTGCAGACCGACCCCATGATGTCCCTGCGCGATGCGCACGTGCTCAGCGGCAAGGTGAAGAGCGCGATCAGGACGGCCGTGCCGCAGGTGGACTCCGTGCTCGTGCACATGGAGCCGTACGAAGCCGTTGCTGACCCCCGGGCCGCGCACTAACATCTTCCACTCCTCGCCGGAGCATTCATGGGTCTCGCGGTCGCACTCATCGTCGTTGCCGCTTTCGCCGCGCTCGCGCGCGCCTCGTTCAAGGTCATCGGCCAGGCGGAGGTGATGGTGATCGAGCGCCTTGGCCGCTTCAATCGCGTCGCGCGGTCGGGGCTGAACGTGCTCGTCCCCTTCTTCGAGCGTCCGAAGTCGATCGACGTGCGCTACTTCGAGGTCGCCGTCGGCGGACAGAAAAAGGTCACCGCCGGCTCCACGACCCGGATCGACCTGCGCGAGCAGGTGCTCAACTTCCCGAGCCAGCCCGTGATCACGAAGGACAATGTGACGATCGACATCGACGCGGTCGTCTACTATCGCGTCGCCGATCCGCAGAAGGCCACCTACGCGGTGCAGAATCTTCCGTACGCGCTGGAGACGCTCACCAAGACCACGCTGCGCAACATCGTCGGCGAGATGGAGCTGGATTCCACGCTCGCCAGCCGCGACGCGATCAACACGCGCATGCGCGAGGTGATCGAGGAGGCTGCCATCGGCTGGGGCGTGGATCTCACGCGCGTCGAGCTCCAGGCAATCGAGCCGCCGCGCGACATTCAACAGTCGATGGAGCTGCAGATGCGCGCCGAGCGGGAGCGCCGCGCGGCTGTTACGAACGCCGAGGCCACCAAGCGCGCGGCGATCCTCGAGTCCGAGGGTGTGCGCGAGGCGCAGGTGCGTCGCGCCGAGGGCGAGAAGGACGCGGCGATTCTGCGCGCGCAGGGACTCGCCACGGCCCGCCTCGCGATGGCCGAGGCGGAAGCCGACGCGCTCAAGCGCATCGCGGCGTCGCTGCCGGAGGGTCAGGCGGCCATGTACCTGCTCGGGCTCAAGTATCTCGAGGCGCTGCCCAAGATCACCGAGGGTGCGGGCACCACGATCTTTCTCCCCGCCGAAGCCACAGGCGTGATGGGCGCCCTGGGCGGCCTCCGGGAGCTGTTGACGCGTAGCCCGGGCCACGGACCTACGCCGAGGCCGGCGCCGCCACCGAGCCCGCCGTCGCCGCCAGCGCCGCCGCAGCTCCCGTCCGGTGCGGACAAGCTGCGGCCGGACCTCTGACCTTGGCGGGCATCACGCGCGAGCGCGCCGAGCGGATCGCCCGCGCTCACGCGTGCGAGAACTGCGGGGAGTACACGTACAAGAAGCTCGTCGTGAAGCCGGCCCCCGAATCCATCCGCGCCGAGCTGCAGGCAGTCTGGATCGCCACCAAGATCTGCGGCGTGTGCGGGCTGCAGCAGGAGCTCGGCATCGATGAGGACGGGGACATCGTGTTCGCGAGCTGATCGCCTGCCGGCGGCGTTGCCACAGCCGCCGCGGCCGGCGATCTTTGTTGCTGCCAGGAGGGTTGGCAGAATGGCTATTGCACCGGTCTTGAAAACCGGCGTCCGCAAGGACTTCTGGGTTCGAATCCCAGGCCCTCCGCTTCCCGCACGCGCGCACTGACGCGCTCGCGCCACATCCTCACGCTCGCTGGCCTGCCGCGATCGCCTCAGTCGCCGCTCGTGGCCAGTGCGCCTCCTCCGGACATCACGCGCGCCTCATGCCGTTCCATCCGGGTGAGCCGCCACTTGAGGAGCAGCGGCGTCACGAGCGTGGTCGCCATCACCGCGAGCACGATCGCCGAGAACGTGCGCTCGTCCACGATCCGCTCCCCGCGCAGAGTCAGCCCCAGACCGATGTTGGCGAAGATCAGCCCGACTTCGCCGCGGGGGATCATGCCGAGCCCGATCGCGATGTGGTCCAGGCCGGCGCCAAGGCCGCCGAGCGCACACGCCTGCTTGCCGATGATCGCGGCGAGGGTGAGAAGCGCCGCGAGACCGAGCGCCCCCGGCTGCGCGAGTGCCGACAGCTGCACGCGCATCCCCATCAGCACGAAGAACACCGGCACCAGGAAGACAGCGATCGGATGGACGAGGTCCTCGAGCCGATGCTCGCCCTGATCGAGGAAGTCGCGATAGTGCGCTTCCTCGAGGATCAGTCCCCCAGCATACGCGCCCACGATCGGGGCGAGTCCGATCCTGGACGCGAGGTACGCGAGCGTGAAGCAGACGGCGAGCGCCGTGGTGAGCAGCAC
>JBJMNM010000733.1:0-4449 GCA_045804305.1 Gemmatimonadaceae bacterium
CCTACCTCGTGCGCACCGTCGGGCACATCCCGAACGCGAATCGCACGTACTACCTGAGCCGCAGCCAGCCGCCGTACTTCGCCGCGATGGTCGGCCTGTACGCGCGCGCCACGGACACCACGCGTGCGCTGCGGTATCTCGACGCTCTCGAGGGAGAGCACGCCTTCTGGATGGAGGGCACCGAAAGTCTCGCCGCGGGGCAGGCGCATCGCCGAGTGGTGCGCCTGCGCGACGGAGCAGTGCTCAATCGCTATTGGGACGATCGCCCGGAACCGAGGCCCGAGTCATATCGCGAGGACTACTCGCTGGCGCAGCGTCTTCCCGAGGGTCAGCGGGAGGCGCTCTATCGCAACATTCGCGCGGCCGCCGAGAGCGGGTGGGATTTCTCGAGTCGATGGATGCGAGATCCCAAGGACCTGCTCACCCTCGAGACGACCGACCTCGCACCGGTGGATCTCAACAGCCTGCTCTATCACCAGGAGAAGACGATCGCCGCGCTTCGCGCCTTCCGTGGACAGCCGGGCGACGCGGCCATTGCGGCGCATTACAATCAAGTCGCCGAGGAGCGACGGCGCGCGCTGCTCGCGGCCGCGTACGATTCAGCCAGCGGGTACTTCTACGACGTCCGGTGGAGGACCGGCGAGCGCGTGACCGACCGCCCCACGCTGGCTGCGGCGGCGCCGCTCTATTTCGGCCTCGCGACCGCGGACCAGGGACGCGCCGTGGCTGCGCGGCTCGAGCGCGACTTTCTCAAGCCCGGCGGCTTTGCGACCACGCAGTTCGCCAGCGGTCAGCAGTGGGACGCACCCAACGGCTGGCCGCCACTCCAGTGGCTCGCCATCCAGGGTGCGCGCCGCTATGGGCGAGCCGATCTCGCCAACGATGCGCGCACGCGCTGGCTCGCGCTCAACCGGCGCACCTATCGCGTGACCGGCAAGATGACGGAGAAGTACGACGTCTCCGATCTGAATCGGCGCGCCGGCGGCGGCGAGTATCCCACGCAGGACGGCTTCGGATGGACCAATGGTGTAGCGCTGTCGCTCTCAGCGCAGGAGAAGGCTGCCGCGCCGCCGGCTACGGTGCCTGAGGGGGACTTCACCGCAACTCGAAAACGTAGCTCTGCATCGGCGCCAGCGTGGTGATCGGCGCGTAGTCCTGGACGCGGCCGTCCGCGCCGACGTTCAACGTCGCGGCGGACGCGCCGCCGAGCAGTGATGTCGGCGTGTAGCTCCCCACGCGCAGCGCACCGGCCGACGACGACAGCGTCACGCCGGAGAGCGGCGTCTTGCCGAGGTTGGCCACCACCAGCACGGTGCGCCGTCCGTTGCGCCGCAGATACGCCGCCACGGCCTCGTTGCTCGTCGCGAGCGGCACGAGCTCGCCCACCGCGAGCGCCGGTGTTTCCGCGCGCAGGCGGATGAGGCGGCGGTAGAGATCGAGGAGCGACGCGGAGTCGCTCGTCTGCACCTCGACATTTCTCGCCGCCCACTCCGGCTGCAGCGGCTCCCACGGCGTGCCGCGTGTGAATCCTGAATTCGGCTGGCGGCTCCATTGCATCGGCGTCCGGATCTGCTCGTCCGGCTTGTCCCCCGCCATGCCGATCTCCTCGCCGTAGTACATGAACGGGAGGCCGGGAAGGGTGAACAGCAGCGTCGCCGCCGCTCTCGCGCGCGCGATGCTGCCCCCGAGCACGGTGAGGGTGCGCGACTGATCGTGGTTGCGCAGGAAGGGCGACCACCGATTCGCCGGCAGCGCACCCTGAAAGCGCAGGAACTCCGGCAGGAGCTTGCTCGCGGAACCGCTGTTCACCGCGTTGATGATCGCGTCGGACGCGGGAAAGGCGAAGTACGCGTCGAGCTGATCGGGATAGTAGGTGAGGATCGTTCCCGTGCTGTCCCACGCCTCGCCGATCGTGAACGCGTCGCGCTTGCGGGCGTGCACGTACGCGTTGAAGTCGCGCAGCACCTTGTGGGTGCCTGCGGTGTGCGCCTGCTGGCTACCCGTCTCCACGAGATATGGCACCGCGTCGAGCCGGAATCCGTCGACCTTCATGGAGTCGATCCAGAAGCGCGCGACCTTGTTCGCCTCGGCGCGCACTGCCGGCGTCTCGTAATTGAGATCGGGCATGCCGCTCCAGAACACGCCGTAGTAGTACTCGTCGCGCACCGGCGACTTGTGCCACACCTCCTGCCCCCACGGTCCCTTCTCCGCCGGCTTGCTGGCCGACCAGCGGAACCACGACCGATACGGCGATGCGGGATCGCGCAGCGCAGCCTGGAAATACGGATGCTCGCTCGACGCGTGGTTGAGGACGAGATCCACCAGCACCCTGATGCCACGCTTGTGCGCCGCCGTCACGAATCGCCTGAAGTCCGCGTTCGTGCCGTAGTCCGGCTCAACGCGGTAATAGTTGGAGACGTCGTAACCATGATAGCTCGGCGATTCCGCGACCGGCATCAACCAGATGCAGCGGACGCCGAGGTCCTGCGTCGTGCGCGGGTTGCCGTCGTTGATGTAATCGAGCTTCTCGGTGAGCCCGTTGAGGTCCCCGATGCCGTTGCCGTCGCTGTCGTAGAACGAGCGGATGAAGATCTCGTAGCAGGTCGCCCCGCGCCGCCAGTCGGCGGGCGCGCGCGCCGCGGATTGAGCGGCCGCGGGGACAAACGCCGCGACGAGCAGGGAGGCGGCGAGCAGCACGGAATGGCGGTGCATGGGCATGGCTCCTTCACAAAGTCGGGTGCGGACACCAAGTTCGTGCGCCGCGCACGCGTTCGGAAGAACGACCTGTCTCGCCGGCCTCACCATTGTGTCGAGGAGCCCGATGCAGCGGACTCGGATGAATTTCTGGCAGTTGTTCAACATGAGCTTCGGGTTCCTCGGCATCCAGTTCGGCTGGGGGCTGCAGCTGGCGAACATGTCGGCCGTGTATGAGAAGCTGGGCGCCCGGCCCGATCAGGTGCCCGCACTCTGGCTGGCCGCGCCGCTCACGGGGCTACTCGTCCAGCCCATCATCGGCGTGATGAGCGACCGCACGTGGGGACGCTGGGGCCGGCGTCGGCCGTACTTCTTCGTCGGTGCCGTGCTCGCGTCGGTCGCGCTCTTCTTCATGCCCACCTCGGGTACGCTCTGGATGGCGGCAGGTCTGCTGTGGGTGCTCGACGCCTCCGTGAACATCTCCATGGAGCCGTTCCGCGCCTTCGTGGCCGACAAGCTCGCGGTGAGCCAACGGACGGCCGGCTTCGTGATGCAGTCGTTCTTCATCGGGGTGGGCGCGAGCCTGGCCAATGCCCTGCCCTTCCTGCTGAGCCGTTTCGGCGTCGCGGGCAACACGGCGAGCGGCATCCCGCTCAGCGTGAAGTATTCGTTCCAGATTGGCGCGGTGGTATTCCTGGCGGCCGTGCTGTGGACGGTCGTCACCACGGACGAGTTCCCGCCCGAGGACATGGAGGCGTTCGAAAGTGCGCGGCGCACGCGGCGCGGCATCGGCCACGTCTTCGGTGAGATCGCGTCGGCGATCCGCGAGATGCCGGTGACCATGAAGCAGTTGGCCGTGGTGCAGATCTTCACCTGGCTCGGCCTCTTCTGCATGTGGCTGTTCTTCGTGCCGGCCACCGCGCGCCACGTCTTCGGCGCCACCGATCCGCAATCGGCGCTGTACACGCAGGGGATCGAGTGGGGCGGCTTCGCGTTCTCCTTCTACTCCATCACCTGCTTCCTCGTGGCGTTCGCGCTGCCCAAGCTGGCGTCGTCGATCGGACGCAAGCGGACGCACGCCCTCGCGCTCGTGTGCGGCGCGGCCGGACTGCTGTCGATCTGGTTCATCCACGACAAGTACATGCTGCTGCTCAGCATGGTGGGCGTCGGCATCGCCTGGGCATCGATCCTGTCCATGCCGTACGCCATCCTTTCCACGGCTCTGCCGCCGGCGCGGATGGGCGTGTACATGGGCGTGTTCAACTTCTTCATCGTGATCCCCGAGATCGTCGCCTCGCTCGGGTTCGGGCCGGCCATCCGCTTGTTCTTCGGGCAGGACAACCCGCAGGCGCCGCTCTATGTGGTCACGTTCGGCGGCATCTGCATGCTCGCGGCCGCGGCGTGCGTCGTGATGGTCCGCGAGGTCGGGTTGACCGACGTGCCTGACGGGGCCGTGCTGCGAGCCGATGCGCAGGAGCTGCTGACCGTCCCTGAATCGGTGCAGCCGGTGCCGAGCAGCGGGCTGGCGGGCAAGCGCTGAAGTTTACTGGCGCTCGGGCCGGCCTCCGCGACCCAAGGATGGGCTTTTCGGGTCGGCGGGACGCGACTCTGCCCCGGAGCGTCGTTTCCGCGTGGATCCGCGGCTGTTCTGATCCGCGTGAATCCGCGACAAAGCAGGACAACGGCGCGATCGCGGATCCACGCGGAAACGCCCGCGGATCCTCGCGGAAAACGGCAGGCTCCAAGACCGAGCCC
>JBJMNM010000734.1:0-2217 GCA_045804305.1 Gemmatimonadaceae bacterium
CCGACGCGCGATGGGCGAGGCGGGCCACGCGCGGTTCGAGCGGCACTTCACCTTCGTGAAGTTTCGCGAGCGCATCGACGCCGTGCTCCGGCGCGCCTTCGCACCCCGTGAGGCGCGCTGAAAGTCGCGATCGCGCTTTCTTCGCCTCCGTCGCCGTTCTACCTTTCGCGCGTGACGACACCCTTCCTTGCTCCCGCGCGCATTGCAGTCGCGGTGCTCCTGGTCGCCCTCTCGACACGCGGCGTGCTTGCCCAGGGCACCGCGCCCGTGCCACCAACGGACCTCGCCTATGCGGACATCGAGCGGCTGTCCGAGCTCGGCGTACTCGATTCGGTGGTGATTGGCCAACGCCCATATTCGCGGCGGGAGATCGGCCGCCTCGTCCGCGTCGCGCGCGATCGACTCGATCGCGCGATCCCCGCGTCGGGACGCACCACGATCGACGACGACGCCGCGACGCAGGCGAGCGGAATCCTGCAGCGGCTCGCCAGCCGGTTCGAGGAGAGCGACGAACGCGTGTATGAGGGCCCGACCCTGGCGCTCTTCGACGGACTCGCACTCGGATTCATCAGCACCGACGCGATTCGGCGCGGATTTCCGGCTTCCTACAGCAGCAAGACCGAAGCAACGATCGACCCACTCGCGTTTCGGCGGCTCGGCGTCCCTGCAGAGCGGGGTCAGACGACGGCGCTCGAGCTCTCTCAGCGTCTCGAGGCCACGAGCTGGCTGGCATTCCATGCGAGGGAGCGACTGGAGTACCGCGCGCCAAGGAATTCGACGCTGACCAAGACCGAGGGCGAGGTCACCCTCGCGGCAATGCGTGCACGCTTCGGTAACGTCGCGCTATCGGTCGGCCGCGAGCAGTTCGCCTGGAGCCAGGGCGCGGGCGATGGGTTGTTTCTCGCTTCAGATGCGCCGGCGCTCGACCAGGTCTCGCTCTCGGGCGACCATCCCTTCCTGCTACCCGGCTTCCTGCATGCCGTGGGGCCCACCCAGGCGACGATCATCCTGGCAGACCTGGGAAACAGCATCGTTCGCTCGCACTCGAAGCTGTTGGCGTACAAGGTCAGCGCGGCGCCAACGCCCGCATTCGAGCTGGGCGCCACCTTCATGAACCACTTTGGAGGCACCGGCGCGCGGCCGAGCAGTCTCGGGAACCGGCTCATCGATTTCCTGCCATTCGTGGACATCTTCCGGACGCACAACTATGTCGACTCGACCAAGACTCTCGACGTGGAATCCGACAAGCTGCTGGGGGTCGACGGTCGGCTGCGTATCGAGCGACTCGGTGGAGTGCTATTGACCGGTGAGGTGCTCATCGATGATTTCGACGTGCATCGAATTCCCTACCTGTTCACCGGTTATGGCTCGTCGACCTTGGGCATCGTCATACCGCGAATCGGGTCTCCCGACTGGTCGCTTAAACTGTCGGCGAAGCACATGGGGATCCTCACCTACACGCACTCTCCGCTCACAAATGGGATCACCACGCGCGGTCGGCTGCTCGGTGACGAGCTTGGGCCCGACTCCAAAGCCTTCGGCGCCGAGGTCAGGTGGATGCCGGCTCCCTCGTTTCGGCTGAATATCGAGGCGAGGAGCGCGCAGTACAGCAATGCTGAATACAGCGCATTCTACAGTGACTCATCGCAAACGCGATACGTCGTGCAAAAGCTGAGCAGCACGTCGAACGAGCTGCGGGATCGCCTCATCGGAACGCTGACCATCCAGAGCGAAGATGGCCTCGCGCTCGTTCTGCGCGCCGGCGGAGAGCGAATCCGGAACGACACGTTCACCGTGGATCGGCGCAAGTCCTACGTGGCGGAGATCGCGCTGCGTCTCCGGATGTAGGGGCCGGCACCGTGCGGGTGGCCCTCGTGTGCGACTGGTTTCTCCCTCGTCTGGGCGGAATCGAGCTTCACCTGCGCGATCTGGCGCTCGCGCTGAGGACGCGTGGACTGGACGCGCGGATCGTCACCACCACACCCGGTCCGGACGTGGTGCACGAGGTGCCGGTGCATCGCGTCCCCGCCGCCCTGGCGCCCGGTGCGGGGTTCGCCTACTTGCCGCAGGCGCTGCGATCGCTTGGCGATGTCATCCGCGCGGAACGGTTCGACCTCGTGCACGCGCATGCGAGCGTCGTGTCGCCGGTCGCGTACGCCGGCGCCATGGCGGGCGCACGAGCCGGGCTGCCGACCGTGCTCACCTTCCATTCGATGC
>JBJMNM010000735.1:0-5217 GCA_045804305.1 Gemmatimonadaceae bacterium
AGGATGATCAGGATCAACTCACAGGCGCGCTGGCCGCGGCGCGCCATGCTGCTCGCGCTGGCCGTGTCCGGCCACGGATGGCGGGTGGCGGCGGCCCAGACCGGTGTCCCACTCACGGCCGACAGCGCGCGTGCAGTGCGGATCGATACGCTTCTCGATCTGCCCACGGTGATCGCGCGCGCCCTCGCCGTGAATCCCGCCGTGACAGTGGGCGAGGAGAGTGTGCGCACGGCCCGCTCCGAGGGACGGGTCGCCAATGGCGCCTATCTCCCGACGCTCGGCGTGACCTCCAGCGCCCAGCGCTCCAACATCATGACCGCTGCGGGCACGCCAGGCGCGCCGTTGGCCACGGCGTACTCCACCTCGCTTCTGTCGTCGGTGGAGATCTTCACCGGCGGCCGCCGCGGCGCCGACCGCTCGCGCGCCCAGGCGGACCTCAGTGCCGCGGAGGCCACGAATGTCTCCCAGCGCTTCGCCGTCACCCTGCTGGCCGAGCGCGCATTCTTCGAAACGCTGCGCGGGTCCGATCTCATGACGGTGGCGAGTGCACGTGTGGCGCGCGCCGAGCGCGGTCTCCGCTACGCGCAGGACCGCGTGCGCGCGGGCACCGCCACCCGCTCCGACGAGCTGCGCGCCCGCCTCGAGCTCACCGCCGGCCGGCAGCAGGTGCTCGCCGCGCGAGATACGCTCCAGACGGCGGCGTACTCGCTGGGGCGCCTGGTAGGGGCCGACGGCCCGGTCGGCGCGCAACGTCCAGCCTCGCTCGACCCGCGGCCGCTCGCGCTCGAGGACAGCGAGATCGTGCTTCTGGCGGTAGAAACCGCGCCGGCCGTGCAGTCGGCGGAGGCCACCGCGCGCGCGACGGCCGCCAACACGCGCGCCGCCAAATCGCTGTACGCGCCGGATGTGCGCCTCACCGGCGGATACAACTTCGCGAACCAGTCGCCGATCATCGGCGCGGCGCGGCCGGGCTGGACGATCGGGCTGGGCACGACGTTCCCGATCTTCAACGGCTTCCAGCGCGAGGATGCCGTGACCCGCGCCGACGCCGCGAGCGAGATCGCGCGCGTCAGCGCCATCGACGCGCGGCGCCAGGTGCGCACGGAGGCGTCGCGCCTGCTCAGCGCCCTGCGGTTCGCCGAGCAGAACATCGCCCTCGCCGGCGAGGCAGTGACCGCGGCACAGGAAGACCTGCGCGTGCAGACCGAGCGCTATCGGGCCGGCATCTCCACCGCGCTGGATCGACAGACGTCGGAGCTGGCCGTCACCCAGGCCGAGCTCGGGCTCGTGGCCGCCCGCTACACCTACCAGCTCACGCGAGCCACGCTCGAAGCGCTGGTGGGGCGCGCGCTGTGATGTCCGCGACGGTGAGATAGCCCATGTGGCTCGTGCTGCTCGCGCTGCGGCGTCCCTACACGTTCGTCTGCGTCGCGCTGCTCATGCTCATCTTCGGCATCGTCGCGATCCTGCGCATGCCGATCGACATCTTCCCCACGATCAACGTGCCCGTCGTCTCCATGCTCTGGAGCTACGGTGGGCTGTCGGCGCGGGAGATGGAGCAGCGCGTGGTCACGCTCGCCGAGCGGGTGTACTCCAGCTACGTGAACGACGTCGAGCACATCGAGTCGCAGTCGTTGAACGGCCTCAGCATCATCAAGGTGTATTTCCAGCCCGACGCCGACGTGCAGGCGGGGATGGCGCAGCTCACGGCCGCGTCGCAGGGGATCACGCGGAACATGCCGCCCGGCATCTCGCCGCCGTTCATGGTCCGCTTCAATGCGACCGACGTGCCCATCATGCAGCTCGGTGTGGCGAGCCCCCAGCGCACCGAGGCCGAGCTGAGCGATCTCGGCACCAACTTCATTCGCGTGCCACTCGGTACGGTGCGCGGGGCGAGCGTGCTGCCGGCCTACGGGGGGCAGCCGCGGCTCGTGAACGTGGACATCGACCCCAAGGCGCTCTACGCCAAGGGATTGTCGGCTGGTGACGTGAGCCGCGCGATCAACGCGCAGAACGTGATTCTCCCCGGCGGCAGCGTGAAGATGGGCGGCACGGAGTTCAGCGTGCGCATGAACTCGAGCCCCGACTCGGCGGGCCAGCTCGCCGAGATCCCCATCAAGCAGGTGAACGGCGCCACCGTCTACGTTGGGGATGTGGCCCAGGTCCGCGAGGGCGGGGGCGTGCAGACCAACATCGTGCGCGAGAACGGCCGTCGCGGCACCTACATCTCGCTGTTGAAGAACGGCAAGGCGTCCACGCTCGACGTCGTCTCGCAGGTGAAGAAGATGCTGCCGTCGGTCAAGGCCGGTCTTCCCGACGACGTGAACCTGGAGCTGCTCAGCGACCAGTCGGTGTACGTGCGCGCCACGGTCGACGGCGTGATCCGCGAAGGCATCATCGCCGCCTGTCTCACGGCGCTCATGATCCTCGTGTTCCTCGGCAGTTGGCGCTCGACCATCATCGTCGCGCTGTCCATCCCGCTCAGCGTGCTGACGTCGATCGTCCTGCTCTGGGCCACCGGCGAGACGCTGAACGTGATGACGCTCGGTGGATTGGCGCTGGCCGTCGGCATCCTGGTGGATGACGCCACCGTGGCGATCGAGAACATCCACCGCAACATCGAGCAGGGCGCGCCGCTGCGGAAGGCGATCATCGACGGCGCCCAGCAGATCGCCGTGCCCGCGTTCGTGTCCACCCTCTCCATCTGCATCGTCTTCCTGCCCATCTTCGCGCTGTCCGGTCCCGCCGCGGCGCTGTTTCGTCCGCTCGCGCTCTCGGTGATCTTCGCGATGGCGGCGTCGTACTTCCTGTCGCGGACGCTCGTGCCCACGATGGCGGACTACATGCTGCCGGCCGAGATCGGGATGCACGATCCGGCGGTGCTCGCCGCGAGCCCGAGCCTGTTCAAGCGCATCATCGCGCGGTTCGAGTCGGGATTCGAGCGCTTCCGCGACGGCTACCATGCCCTGCTGGCCGGGGCGATGAATCAACGGCGGGGCGTGCTCGCGGTGGCGGGCACGTTCGTGCTGTTGTCGCTGCTCCTCGTTCCCTCGGTCGGGCAGGACTTCTTCCCGCAGGTCGACGGCGGCCAGTTCCAGCTGCACGTGCGCGCGCCGGCCGGGACGCGCCTGGAGGAGACGGAGCTGCTCTTCTCCCGCGTGGAGCGGACGGTCAAGCGGGTCATCCCGCCGCACGACCTCTCACTCATTCTGGACAACATCGGCCTCACCACGTACGGCGTGGCGCTGGCCGTCGGCTCCAACGCGACGGTCGGCCCCGCTGACGGCGACATGCTCGTGCAGTTGGCGAGCGATCACTCCGGCTCCACGTGGGACTACGTGCGCACTCTCCGGCACGAGCTGCCGAAGGAGTTTCCCGGCGTCACTTTCTTCTTCCAGCCGGCGGACATGGTGAACCAGGTGCTCAACCTTGGATTGCCCGCGCCGATCGACGTCCAGATCTCCGGCCAGCGGCGCACCGAGAACTTCGCCGTGGCGCAGAAGCTGGCGAAGGAGATCGCGGCCATACCGGGCGCCGCTGACGTGCGCGTGCAGCAGGTGATGGACGCGCCGGAGCTGCGCTTCAACGTGGATCGCTCCAAGGCGCAGCAGATCGGGCTCACACAACGCGACGTCTCGAGCGACCTGCTCATCTCGCTCAGCTCGAGTGGTCAGACCGCACCGAACTTCTGGCTCAACCCGGCGAACGGCGTGCAATACGCCGTGAGCGTGATGACGCCGCAGTACAAGATGGGCAGCATGGAGGATCTCCAGAACACGCCCGTCGCGGTCACCGGTCAGCTCCAGCCTCAGCTCTTCGGCAATCTCGCCACCGCGTCGCGCGGCGTGACGCCGGCGGTGGTGAACCACTACAACGTGCAACCCGTGTTCGACGTCTATGCGAGCGCCGACCGGCGCGACCTCGGCGGCGTCGCGAAGGCCATCGACGGGATCATCGCGCGACAGAAGGACTCGCTCCCCAAGGGAACGCAGGTGGTCATGCGCGGGCAGGTGCAGAGCATGCGCACCTCCTTCACGGGGCTCGGCCTCGGCATCGTGTTCGCCATCCTGCTCGTGTACATCGTGCTCGTCGTGAACTTCCAGAGCTGGCTCGATCCGCTGATCATCATCATGGCGCTGCCCGGCGCGCTGGCGGGAATCGTGTGGATGCTGTTCATCACGCACACCACCTTCACGGTCCCGTCACTCATGGGCGCGATCATGTCCATGGGCGTGGCGACGGCGAACAGCGTGCTGCTCATCACTTTCGCCGACGATCAGCGCAAGGCTGGCCGCACCGCGGCCGAAGCCGCCGTGGACGCGGGCTACGCGCGTCTGCGGCCCGTGTGCATGACGGCGCTCGCCATGATCATCGGCATGCTGCCCATGGCGCTCGGCCTCGGCGAAGGCGGAGAGCAGAACGCACCCCTCGGCCGCGCCGTGATCGGCGGCCTGCTCGTCGCCACCTTCTTCACGCTCGTCATCGTGCCGCTCATCTACAGCATCCTCCGCCGCGGGGAAGCGCACGATGCGC
The DNA here is from genome assembly GCA_045804305.1 of Gemmatimonadaceae bacterium. GTDB lineage: Bacteria > Gemmatimonadota > Gemmatimonadetes > Gemmatimonadales > Gemmatimonadaceae > AG11. The sequence goes on from JBJMNM010000735.1 coordinate 4,534, forward strand.
CCGACGAACGCGTCATCGCGATCGCCGCCTGATCGCCGTATCATTGAAGAGATCATGATCCAGCCCGACTATCCCGGCCACACCGATCCCGACTCCTCGCCGGCACACGCCGACGTCGGAGCCGCACCGCCCGTGCGTCCCATGAGCAGCCGCCGCTTGCTGCTCATCGCGGCGGGCAGCGGGATCGCACTGCTCCTGCTCTTCGTGATCACGATCATCCCGCGTCTGACCGTCCATCGCGAGCTGCTGGCCGAAGCGGCGGGGCGTGACAGCGCGCCGATCGTGCAGGTGACCACGGTGCAGCGCGCGGCGGCGGGGAGCGAGCTCACGCTGCCCGGCACGATCCAGGCGCTCCACGAGGGCGCCATCTACGCGCGGGTGCCGGGCTACGTGCGTCGCTGGTATGCCGACATCGGCAGTGTGGTGCACGCGGGGCAGGTCCTCGCCGAGATCGACGCGCCCGAGCTGGAACAGAATGTTCAGCAGGCGCAGTCGCAGCTGGAGCAGACTCATGCCGCGCTCGGCTTGGCGAAGGCGGACCTGGAGCGCTGGCGGGTGCTCGCGCGCGACAGCGCCGTGACGGGACAGGAGCTCGACCAGAAGCGCGCCGCGTACGCCGCGGCGGTCGCCAACTCCGGCGCCATGGAGGCGAACCTGCGCCGCCTCACTCAGACGCGTCAGTAC
>JBJMNM010000736.1:0-3496 GCA_045804305.1 Gemmatimonadaceae bacterium
CCAGACGCTCGCGCTGCTCCTTCACCTCGGCGTACTGCTGCCGGAGCGTGGTGCGCTTCGTCTCAGCCTCCTGCCGGTCGCGCACCCACTCCGTGCGCTTCGCCTCCAGCTCGCCCGCGACGAGCTCCAGCATCGCGCGACGATGCTCCAGCTCGAGGGTCGCTTCCTCCTCCAGGCTCGGCGCGGTCTCGATCTTCGCGCGACGCTCGCGCAGGCGACGCAGCTCTTCCTCCAGCGCGCGCTCCTGCTTCAGCAGCTCCTGCCGACGCCCTTCCTCGCGCGCCAGCTGGTCCAGCTTGTGTAGCTCTTCGCTGAGCGGCCCGAGTGGCACGAGCTCCTCGGCCAGCCGCTCCAGCTCCGCGTCGGCGCTCGCCACCTCCGCGAGCTCGCGGCCGACGCGCTCCGCGTCGCGAGCGTATGCCGCCGCTTCGCTCTCCGCCACGCGCAGCTCCGCGAGCGCCTCCTGCAGTTGCTCGCGCTCGCGCTGTGCGGCTGCCCAGCGCGGCGCCACGTCGGCGAGGCGGGCGTGCGCCGCATCCCGCCGCTCCGTGCTCAATCGCGCCCGCTCGCTCGCCTGCGCGAGCCGCTGTGCCGCCTCTGCGTGCACGCGCTCCACGCTCGAGGCGTCGGGCATGGTGGACCGCACGCCCGCCGCTTCAGCGGCGAGGGTGCGCGCCCGGTCCTTCACCAGACGCTGCGCGACACGCAGCCGCTCGTAGCCGAGCACGCGGCTCAGGAACTGCGCCCGCTCCGACGGCGCCATCGCCGCCATCACGTCCAGCTCCTTCTGGCCCGTGAAGTACGTGTTGAAGAACTCCTCGCGGCTCATGCCGAGCCGGCGGCGCAGCATCTCCGTCACGCCAGTCAGCGAGTTCGCGATCGGCTGCTCGGCGCCGTCGAGGTGCAGCTCGGCCGTGTTGAGGCCGCGATCCACGCGGTAGCGATGTCCGCCGAGCTCGAAGTCGAGCTCCACCTTCACCCGCGCACTCGGTCCGGCGCGGAGCGAACGGATCGTCTCCTTCTTGCCGCGCGCCGCATCCTGCCCGTACAACGCCCACGCGATTGCCTCGAGGATCGTGGACTTGCCCGATCCGTTCGGGCCGATGATGCCCGTCAGCCCGCTGTCGAAGGTGATGAGCGTGTCGGCATGCTGGCGAAAGTTGCAGAGGCGCAGGCTGTTGAGGCGCATCTATCCGTCCGCGCTCCCCGGCACCACCGCGGACGTTCCCTCCCGCTCCTCGGCGTCCTTCAGGTACCGGAGCCCGAGATCCACGAGCGCATCGCGATCCACGTCGGCCGCCACGACCCGCTCGCGCAGCTTGTCGCGCACGAAGTCGGCGAGCGACGGGCGCCGGCCCGGCGCGCCGTGACCGACCGAACGGATGATCTCCGGGCGGCGCGTGTCGAGATGGAAGTGCAACGCCCGCCGGCGGAATTCGCGGAGCTGCTTGTGGTCGAGCTGTCGCGTGATGTGGCGCGGCATGTCGCGCACCACGAGTCGCACGACCTTCTCGTCGATGCCGCCGGCCAGTCCTTCGACCACGGACGTAATGCGCTCGTTCACCTCCCCCGTCGTGAGGCCGCGCGCCGAGATGACCGGCAGGTCGACGAACTCACGCGAGGGCGGCAGGGGATGGAACGTGTGCCGGCCCGTGGCGAGATCGTGCTCGATGATGCCCTTGCCGGGAACGCCGGCCATCCCTTCCTCGATCTTCTCGCCCCACGTGTTGGTGCTCGTATAGTCGAGTGAGCCGCTGTAGAACTGGTTCGGCGCCAGCCGGCGGTACACGTGGTAGTGGCCGAGCCCGATGTAGTCCCAGTGCGCCGCATGCATCTCGTCCTGTGGAATCTCCTGCGTCGCCAGCTCGGGGGCGGCGGCGAAGGGTCCGAGCATCCCCTCCACCTCGCCGTGCAGCAGCAGCACGTTCCACTTGCGCGTGCCCGGCGGAAGCAGGCTTGGCCGCGCATGCTGGTTCATGGGCACCGCCAACACGGACAGGTCAAGCGCTGGAAACTCCAGCGCCCGCGGCTCGGCATCGACCACGTGGAGACCCATGGCCGCGAAGAGTCGCAGGATCGATCCGGTCTCCGCCGACCGCGGCGTGTCGTGATTCCCCGCCACCATCACGATCTCCGTGTTCGGCAGCGCGTTGCGCAGCCGCGCGAACTGGAGATACGCGTGGAGGATCGCCGTGTTGGTCGGCCGCACCTGATGGAACACGTCGCCGCCGATGAGGACCACCTCCGGCGCCAGCTCGATCACCTTGTCCAGCGCTCGCGTGAACGACTGCGCGACGTCCGCCTCGCGCTGATTGATCCCGCGCGGAGTCAGCCGCTGATACTGGCGGTAGCCAAGGTGAAAGTCGGAGAGGTGAACGAGGCGCAGACGACGGATGTCGAAAAGGTGCTAAGCGATTGTGCGCGCGGGAGTTGGGCCGCGTGGCACACCTGGAAAGTCTAACCCTGGATCAGCGCTTGTCCATCGTGCGGAGCCGCTGCGTCACGCGGGTCACGAAGCGCATCGGCGCGAGCCCGCTCGACGGCGGCGGGGTGATGAGGGAACGGACGAGCACGCTGAATCGCGACTCGGTCATCCAGCCGCGTGCCCGATTTACCTGCATCGCGCCCGTCACGGCGCCGCTGAGCTCCACGCCCTGGTTTACGCCCTCGGGGAGGATCTCGCCGTGCATGGAGACGAACGCCAGGTTGCCGCTCCGGTCGAGCGAGTCGAGTCGGAATACGGCGTTCACATGACCGGCGCCCCGTGTGCCGAGCGGACCCCCGGCCGGCAACGGCATCTCACGCGTCCACTGCTCACCGAGGTTCAGGGGGCGATGCGGAAAGATCGCCGGCATGGCCGACATCGCCTCCGCCATGTCGCGTGACACCGTGACGCCGCGCGGATCGCGTGCGCTCTCCACCGAGCCGTCGGTCGCGAGCTGCAGGACGAGCTGTTGACCGAGCAGTCTCCGCTCTGCCTCCGCGACCTGCGCTGCGCCGTGGGTGTCCGAGGTGTGGATATCTACCGAGTCCACCATGGTGAGCACCGTGGTGCTGGAGGCGAACGACGCCCGCACGATCGTGCGCGAGTTGAGCGCGACCGACGTCGTGACGGATTTCGTCTTCGGCCCGCCAGCGCCCGGCACCACCGCGCTCACCTCCGTCTGCTGATCCAGCCGGGTGTGCAGCGTGTCGCCCACGCGCGGGTGGATGCGGAGGAGGATGCCTGCATCGGTCCGTTGGGCGCGTGCCGTTGGTGCGAGCAGCACCGCGCCGAGCGCCAGAAGCCCGACCCGTCGCGCCGCTCGGTCATCCCGCAGGAACGAGCGATCTGCCAATTGTCGGACTCCCATGCGCACTGCCATCCTAGAACCCGTACGGATCGTCAGAAGGCATCGCCGGAAGCGGCGCTGGCGCCGCCGGTCGCGAGGCGGTCCGCGGCGCCACCGCGGCACGGAAGTGGGCGGCGAACGCCTTGCGCACGTCGGCCGGCCGC
>JBJMNM010000737.1:0-3566 GCA_045804305.1 Gemmatimonadaceae bacterium
AAGGAAGGACACGACCACGGCGCTCAGCGAGCTGGCCCTCGCCGCGCAGATCGCGGCTGGGGAGCCGCACATCCGGTATGTGAACGGCTACGTGCTCGCCGCGACGCACCACTTGCCCGAAGCCCTCAAGGAGCTGAAGACCGCGGTGGAGCTCGAACCGAACTACGCGCTCCCCTACCTGCTGCTCGGGCAAGTGCACGAGATGATGACGAATGGTCCCGACGCGTTGGCCTCATACGAGGAGTTTCTCGCGCGAGCCGCACAGACCGATGGGCAGCGGCAGTTCGCGACCGATCGCGTGAAGGAGATCAAGGAGATTCTCAATCCTGGATTCAAGCCATGAGGGCCCGCCGACTCTCGGGCTGGACCGTCGTCGTGGGCGTTCTGCTCGCCGTAACCGGCGGCGCAGCCCGCGCGCAGAACGCCAGCGCGAGTCCGATCGTGAAACGCTCAGCGTACGAGGATCTGCAGATGTTCGGGCAGGTGCTCAACCAGATTCGGGTGAATCATCCGGATTCGGTCGACACGCACGAGCTCTTCATGGCAGCGGTGCAGGGAATGATCAACGCTGCCGACCCGCACTCCTACGTCATCCCTGCCGTGCGACTCGAGGCGGGGAAGGATGAGGCGCTGCGCGAAGGCAAGCTGCATCCCGTCCCGATCTCCTTCTTCTACGCCGGGGGCGCGCCAGTGGTGGTGAGCGTGGCCGCCGGCACGGCCGCACGCCAGCTCGACATCCTGCCGGGGGACGAGCTGGTGTCGATCGACGGGGCGCCGGTGAGCGCGGCAAGCGCCGAGGAGCTCGACATCTCGTTGAGTGGGTCGAAGAAGTCCACCGTGCGGCTCCGCTTCGAGCGTCGACGGAGCGATGGCTCGCTGGTGGAGCTCGAGCGCGAGGTGCGCCGCGAGTCCTTCGATGCGGAATCCGCCGTGCCGGTCGCGGTGATGATGGATTCGTCGACCGGCTACGTGCGGGTCACGACCTTCATGGGCGAGCGCGTCGCCGACGACCTCCATGGTGCGCTCGACCGGCTGGAAAAGACGGGGATGCGCCGACTCGTGCTGGACCTCCGGGACAACGGCGGCGGCAGCGTGGCCGAAGCGGCACGCGTGGCAGGAGAGTTTCTGCCGCGCGGCGCCGTGGTGTACACGTCGAGCGGTCGCAAGTCGGAGATCACCGACACCGGACGCGTGCAGCGGTCGTTCTGGCGCAGCGAGCGGCGCTACCCCATCGTGGTGATGGTGAATGCCGGCACCGCGAGCGCATCGGAGCTGGTGGCGGGCGCGCTGCAGGATCACGATCGCGCGCTGATCGTGGGGCGGCCCACTTTCGGGAAGTCGCTGCTCATGCGCGGCTTTCCGATGTCGGACGGCTCCGTTCTCGTCCTCGTGATCGGACAGGTGCGCACGCCGTGCGGCCGTGTCGTCCAGCGGCAGTATAGATCGATCCGCCGCCGCGACTATTATCGCATGGCCCGCGCCGATCGCGACACTGCGGGGCGTCCCTCATGCCGCACGGACGCAGGCCGCACCGTGTATGGCGGTGGCGGTATCTTTCCGGACGTCCCGCTCGCCGATCGGCCGACGCACGCCCGGTGGGAGCTGCGCGCCCAGGAGCAGCAGTTGCCGCTCACCTGGAGCGGTGGCTACGTCGAAGCGCAGAGTGCGTCGCTCTCCTCGCTGGAGTCGTTCGCCGCGGCCGGCAAGCTTCCTCCCGCGGCGCTCGCCGACTTCCGGACGTACGCGGCCCGCCAGGGCGTCGTCATTCCTACCGACGCCGACGAACAGCTCCAGGCGATGCTCGTGATGAGCGTCGCGGAAGCACGCTGGGGAAGCGAAGGCGCCTACCGCGTGGCGGCGCTGCACGACACCGCCGTGCGCGACGCCATCGCCAGCTTCGCGCGTGCCGGCCAGCTACTGCACTAGGGCAGACGTTAAGCTCCCCGCACCCGCTTCTTCAGCAGCGCCATCTGCCCGCCATGATACGCGCCGTGCGCCACCAGCCCGTGCAGCATGTCCGCGGCGGTGTGCGTGCGTCCAGCGAGGGTTGCATGCAGCGCCGACTCCGACAGCGCGCCCGCCTTGCGTCCGATCTCGGCGTAGCGGGCGCCCAGCGTCGTTACCACGGCGCGCCACTGCTCTTCGGTGGACGCCTCCACGGCGGGCCAGTCCTCCGCCGGCGTCGCCTCGGCGGCGTACCCGGCGAGCCGCCGACCCGCGATCTCACACCAGGCCGTCAGATGCGCCACCAGCTCGGCGATCGAATGCCCGCCGGCGAGTGGATGCGCTCGCGCTTCGCCGAGATTCACGTCCTGCAGCAACTCGGCGAGCGACGAGCCATGCCAGGTTGGGCCGGCGAAGGTCTCGGTGAGCTGGCGGGCGAGGAAAGAAGATGAAGATGGCATGGAATGCTGAGGCTGACGGAAGCTGTGGGCGATAGGCTCGGAAGCCAGTGCAGAAGACGCCATAGGCTGCAAGCTGTCAAGCTGTCGGCGTCTCGCTGATCTCTGTACCGAACGGCATCGCGATACTTGGGCTGACACGTAACGGAACGGCGACATGTAGCTCCGCCCTTCGTCACCTACGTGGCCAAGTATCGAGATGAGTTTCGCACCCGCGATCAGCGAGAAACTTGAGGCTTATCAGCTTACAGCCTACGGCGTCTCCTGCACTGGCTGACGGGCTTTCAGCTTACAGCTCGAGCTCTGAGCCGGGTCCAGTAGATCATCCCCGCCACCATCACCACCACGGTCACCACCAGCGCGCCTTCTCCGAGGTGCCGGTGCAGGCGCGGCAGGTTCTCGCCGAACAGGTAGCCGAGCACCGTGAACGTCACCGCCCAGAGCGCGCCGCCGGCGAAGTTCACGATGCTGAATCGCCCGAACGGCATGTGCATCATGCCGGCAAGCAGGCTGCCGATGATCCGGAGCAATACGACGTAGCGCCCGAAGAACACGGTCTTCATGCCGTGCTGCCTGAAGTACGACTCGGCGCGCTCCAGTCTCGCGTCGTTGAGCCAGAGCCAATGGCCGTAGCGCGCGAGCAGGGCGTTGCCACGCCGCCGTCCCAGCCAGTAGCCGCCTGTTCCACCGATCACGGTGCCGATCGTGCCGGCGATCGCCACGCCGATGACGCTCAGCTCGCCCGTCGCCGCGAACGCCGCCGCGGTGATCACCGCGGTCTCGCCGGGCAGCGGAACGCCCATGCTCTCGATCGCCACCAGCAGCGCGACCGCGATGTAGCCGTAGTGATCGATGAATTGGGCGAAGTGAAGCATGGACGAACAAAGCTATCCGGTAGAGCGATAAGCTGTAAGCGACAAGCCGGAAGCCAGTGCAGAAAACGCCACAAGCTGCAAGCGCTCAAGCGATAAGCCGTCGCTGATAGCCGGTGCGAACGAGATCGCGAAACTTGGCCACGTCGGTGACGAACGGCGAACCTGCAACGCCGTTGTCCTAGGCAACTGTCATCCCGACACTCGCTCGCTTCGCTCGCTCCTGCGGGATGACAGGGAGGAGGGCTCGCTTCGCTCGCTCCTGCGGGATGCCAACCAGCATCCGCCGTCC
>JBJMNM010000738.1:0-2969 GCA_045804305.1 Gemmatimonadaceae bacterium
ACGCGCCGTGCACGTACCCGCGCGTGCCGAACACGATGCCCTTGTCGATTGCCGCCTGGTAGACGTGCCCATCACGAGCCGTGCGCTCGCCGGTCGGGTAGCCGCCAACGGCGGCGAAGGTCGTCGGGATCACGGCGTTGTCCGGACGGTTGTAGGTCGTGAGATCTCCGCCCAGGGTGTTCACGAGCTCGCCGTGCTTGCCGGTCTTGAGCACGATGTTGATCACGCCGGCGATCGCGTCGGACCCGTACTGCGCCGCGGCACCGTCGCGCAGGATCTCGACGTGGTCGATCATGCTCGACGGGATGGCGTTCAGGTCCACGCCGGTCGACCCGCGGCCGATGGTGCCGTTCACGTTCACGAGCGCGCTCGTGTGCCGGCGCTTGCCGTTGATGAGCACGAGGGCCTGATCGGGGCCGAGCCCGCGAAGCGTGGACGGCCGCACATGGTCCGTGCCGTCGCCGATCGTGGCGCGCGGAAAGTTGAAGCTCGGCGCGAGCGCCTGGATCATCTGCGCCGTCTCCGTGCGACCAGTCGACTTGATGTCGGCGGCCGACAGCACGTCGATCGGCACGGGCGCATCGATCACCGTGCGCGCTTCCCCTCGCGTACCGAGCGTGGATACCGCCTGCAGCGTGGTGACCGCCCGACCGAGCGAGAAGTTCAGCGTCGTCGTACCGTTCGCCGTGATCGTCGCCGTGTCGGTCGCGGTGGTATAGCCGATGGCGCGCGCCCGCACCGTGTAGCGCCCGGGTGGCAGGTTGATGCGGTACCGGCCGTCCGCTCGCGTGAGCGTCGCGCGTCCGTCGTTCACGAGCACCGTCGCGCTGGGGACGCCGACGTCGCCCGCGAGCACGCGGCCGACGAGCGTGCCCGTGGTGCCCTGCGCGGCAAGTCCGAATGGAAGGAATGCCAGGGCCGAGGCGACGCGAAGCGCCCGACCGGCGAAGGTGGACAGGGACATGGTGATGGCGACTCTCCGAGTGGTGGGAACCCGGGCTACGGGGCGTACGGGAGCATGTCCGGGATGGATACGGTTGTGGCTACGTTACTACCGGCCACCGACACCGGCCAGAGGGACGAATGCGCCACGGGGCCCGCGAGTTCGCGGGCCCCGTTCAAACTCTCTCGATGTCCACGCTATTTCGTACGGACGACCAAGAACTGCAGCGCCGCGCTGGGCGCCGCCGCTCCGGCCGCGAACTCCAGCAGCGCCTCGCGTCCGCCGCCGACGCCGAACCGGTAGTACGCTGCAGAGGCTCCACGGACCGCCACCGACGCCGACACGCCCTCCGTGAGCAGGGTCACCTGCAACGGATAGTCCCCCGGCGTGAACACGGTTCCGGCGTAGGAGCCGAACACGGTCGTGTAGATGCTATGCGCGTTCCAGCTCTTGTGGGTGTACTTCGGATCGAGGCCGGCGATCCCCCGGTCGTCCGTGTAGTTGGCGAGCGCCCAGCTCTGGAACAGCGCGCTCAGGTCCACCGGACCCAGTGCGAACGCGAGCGTCCCGAGTCCGCTGGTCGTGGAGTTGTCGAAGCGCGACCACACTGCGCCATCGCTGGGATAGAGCTGGTCCACCGCATAGCGGAGGAACGACCAAGTCGCGCCCCGCGTCGCCAGGTCGTCGTTCCGCGCAACCGGTGAGTTCTCTCCCGGATCCTCGAGGTACGAGATGAAGCGGGAGAAGTTCGCGATCCCGTCCGCCTTGAAGATCGGGTACGCCCCGCTCGCGGTGTAGATCTCGTTCCCGCCGAGGTTGGCGCGCGACTGGTACTTCGATTCGCGAAAGTAGAGCAGCTCCTCGGCAATGTGGCTCAGCCCTTCGTTCAGCCAGATCTCCTCGTCGATGTCGCGGGCAGCGGTGTTCACATACAGGCGCCGCGACGCATTGATCAGGTGCTGGAACTCGTGCGCGATCGTGGACGTGGTGATCGTGTCCACGAAGCCCGTGCGCCGCCGGTTGCCATTCACCACGCCCGTCGGGTCAGGAGCGAGCATGTAGAACATCTCACTCTCGTTGCTCCCCGCGCAGGCGAAGCGGGGCTCGGTCGGGTTCGAAACGGGCATGAGATCCCGCCCGTAGAAAAAGCCGCCCACGAAATAGTCTGCACCGGCCGGCGTGAGCTCGTTCACGGCCCGCGTGAACAGGATGACGATGCGCCCGTTCTGATCGATGTCGGTGGGCGCGCCGAAGGCGTCGACGTCCAGCGGATAGACGAGCGTATCGAAGCGCGCGGCGAAGCGCGCGTAGTCCGCGTCGGTGAATCCGCCGGTGGGATTCAGCGTATCGGCGAGGACGATCGACTTCGTGCCCACCGCCACGACCTTCGCGCCATGATAGTTCGGGCTGGTGCACTCCGTGTTGGCGTTCACGTTCACGCGCACGACCTGCCCGACCGTCACCGCCGAGGGAATCGCCGAATACGATGGTGCGACGTTGAACGTCCCGAGCTTCGTGGACGTCGCGCCGCGATGGCTCGCCCGGTACCAGGCGCGCGCCGCCGGGATCCGGCTGCGGAGCGCCTGCGCCGCCCGCTGCTGCAGCCGCACGTGGAAGCTGTTGTCCGGCGTGAGGCTCGCCGATGCGCCGCGCATCACCGGCGCGCGCGCCGCGACGGGAAACGCCAACGCGCTCACCGACTTGCTGGGCGTGGCGCCCAGTCCGGTGCCGGAGACGGTCGCGCTGAGGGAGTTGTTCCCCGCGATGGTGCTGTTGAACGCCACGAGGGCGAACTCCGCGCCCGCGCCCGCGCCGTCCAGGCACGCGCTCGAGACGCCACTGAACGTCGCGACCTGCCCCACGCTCATCGGCGTGGCTGTCGCGACGCCGGTGCACGGCGTCACCCCCGCCGGCACCACGGTGATGACGGACGTGTCGGCATGCGCCCCTGCCGATGCGACGATGCGCGCGACGCCGTCCTGCCGGAGCGCGCGCACGAGTCCCGTGCCGTCGACGCTGAGGAGCG
>JBJMNM010000739.1:0-4482 GCA_045804305.1 Gemmatimonadaceae bacterium
CAGCAAGGGCGCGCCGCTCGTGCTCGCGGCCGACAACCACAACTCGGTGAACGGCATTCGCGAGTACGCGCGGCGCGCCGGTGCGCCCGTGCATTACCTGCCATTGGATCGCGAGCTGCGGCTCGACACGCCGGTGGAGCGGCTCGTGGCCTTCCGTCATTCGCATCAACACCATGGGCTGTTCGCGTTCCCAGCGCAGTCCAACTTTTCCGGCGTGAAGCATCCCCTGTCGCTCGTCCAGACCGCGCAGTCGCTCGGCTATCGCGTCGTGCTCGATGCCGCCGCGCTCGTCCCCACCGCGCGCCTCAGCCTGCGCGACGTGCCGGCCGACTTCGTGGCGCTCTCGTTCTACAAGATGTTCGGCTATCCCACCGGAGTGGGCGCGCTGGTGGCGCGGAGGAGCGCCCTGGAAGAGTTGCGGCGCCCGTGGTTCTCCGGCGGGACGGTCGACTACGTCTCCGTGCAGCATCGCACGCACGCCCTGCGCGACGGCGCCGAGGGATTCGAGGATGGCACGGCCAACTTCCTGGCGATCGGCGCGGTGCCGGCGGGGTTGAGCTTCCTGGAATCGTTGGGGCTGAGGAACGTGGAGCGGCACGCGATCGGGCACGCGATGACGCTGATCGACGAGCTGCGCGCGCTGCGGCATCGGAACGGCCAGCCGCTGGCCCGCCTGTACGGCCCACTCGATGACATGGATCGCGGCGCGACCGTCGCGTTCAATATTCTCCACGAGTCTGGCTCTGTCGTCCCCTATGCAGCGGTGGAAGATCGCGCGCGCCTGGCGCGGGTGTCCGTGCGCGGCGGCTGCTTCTGCAATCCCGGCGCATCGGAGGCGGCGTTCGGCTTTCCGGCCGAGCTCACGGCCAGGTGCATGGCGAGCACGCACGCGAGCGGGTGGAGCATTCCGCGCTTCTCGGAGTGCATGCGGGGTTATGCGGTCGGTGCGGTGCGGGCGTCGTTCGGCATCGCGTCGAATGCGAACGACGTCGAAAGGTTGATGAGCGTGGTCGGGTCGTTCGGTCGCTAGGGCGCGGGCATTCGCGGCGCCGCAGGGTGTTAACACTGCGGGGGGACGGTCGTCTCCATGGAAGAGCGTCGGACGATCACCGCCGGAGACCCCCTATGCTGATCCCCGCCATTCAGAGGCCGCAGCGCACCGTGAGGCTCCGCCTGGCCGTCCTGCTGGTGGCTGGCGGCGTGGTCCTGCTGATGATCGCCGCCCGGCTGGCCGGCGCCCAGGTCCAGGCCCAGGCCCATCCCCACGGAGCCGAGCCGCCCATGGCTGCTCCGACCCCTGCGTCGCCGGGGGCACCGGTCCCGACCTCAGCACCAGCCCATTCGCTCGAGGACAACAACGTCCGCCTCCACATGGAGATGTCCCCCGCGCTCCGCGCCACCGTGGCCGACTCGGCGCGGGCAGCCCGCGTCGCCAGGGACCTGCGGACAGCGCTGATCCAGTATCGCGACACCACTGCCGCCGTCGCCGACGGCTATCAGATGTTCCTGCCGCGGGTGAAGGAGCAGAAGGTCTATCACTTCACCAATAGCTGGCGGGCGGTGCAGGAGGCCTTCCGGTTCAACCCCGCCCGTCCCACGTCGCTCCTCTATCGGAAGGGGCCCGACGGGAAGTTCGTGTTGATCGGCGCGATGTACACGGCGCCCAAGCGGTTCGGGATCGACAAGCTCGACGCCCGGGTCCCCCTCTCGATCGCGCGGTGGCACAAGCACGTGAACTGGTGCGTCCCCAAGCGCGGCGCGACCCAGCGCTGGCTCGAGCGCCAGAATGGGGAGCCCCTGTTCGGCCCCGAGAGCCCGATCGCGACCAGGGAGGCGTGCGACATGGTGGGCGGCGACTTCCACCAGAGCCTGTTCGGCTGGATGGTGCACGCCAACGTGTTCGAGGGCGACGACCCGGCCACCATCTGGGGCGACGACCACGCCAAGCACGACGCGCACGGGATGATGAAGATGGACGGGATGTGAGAACGGTACGGACATTGAACTCTCCAGGGCATCATCAACTGGAGGACCGCATGGCCGATCGCAAGCAGGACACATCCCGCACCGACGCAACGGAGCACAACCCGCCCAACTCCAGCCGCCGTGAGGGCGCCGAGCCGTCGAGCGGTGCGCATGCGTCGGGGAAGCCGCAGGACGACGAGGACAGCGAGCAGTCGAGCGCCTCTCGACCCCGCGGGAAGACCGAGGACCCCGACCGCACGCTCTGATCATATCCTGCTTCCCACACCCATGACCTCTTCGACCGCTGGTGGCGAGCGACACGGCGGCCGTCTCACCGCGTTGAGCGACGGCCGCGCGTATCCCATTCCCGCCGCCGGCCTGCTGATCGGTCGCCACCCGAGCTGCGACGTGGTGCTCGCCTCCGTCCGCGCGTCGCGCCGCCATGCGCGCGTGGTGCCGAGCGCCGACGGCTACACGTTGCTGGACGACAGCACGAATGGCGTGGTCGTGAATGGGATCCGGGTCAAGGGCACGGTCGTGCTGAAAGGGGGCGACATCATCGGGATCGGCGAGACGGCCTTCCGGTTCAGCGGCGACGCCGAACGCAGCGAGCCCGATCGCTCGATCTTCGCTGGTACGCCGGCGCCCCCTCGGCCCACCGCTCCGGAGCCGGCATTGCCCACGGTTCCCACGGAGTCGACGCCGAGAGCCAAGCGGCCCGAGGTGAAGTCGACGAAGGAGTAGTGGGCCCGATGCTGTCGCGGCCGCGGGGAAGACCGAGGATCCCGACCGCACGCTCTGAGGGCGGCGTCATGGCGCCGGGCTACGGCGCGGCACGGACGGGTGGCGCTCGCTACTCCTTGAACACCCTCAGCGTCACGTCGTAGCTCGTGCCGATCCGCATGGTGCTGAGCGAGCCGACCCAGTGGTTGGCGCTCGCGTCCCGCCGTTCGATCACCTGTTCCGCGAAGCCTCCCTCCACGCAAGGCTTCTTCAGCACCCAGCCGCCGGCCTCGAGCTGCGCGGCGTAGTGCGCGAGCAGCGCCGCCGGCGCCAGCGTGGTCGTCACTCGCGTCGAGACCGTTGATTGGCCGGCGGCGTAGGTCGGGGTGCCCTGGCCTCCCGACGCGCCCGGTGGTGGTCGCAGCGTGGGAAGCGGAATTCCCGCGCCGATGGGCGCCGACTGCGCCGGCCGGCCGGCGCCGCACGCCGGCGAGAACATTCCCGGCCGCATGGCGAACATCACCACGGTGAGCGTCGCGCGGTCCTTCAGTGTATCGACCGGTGTGACGGTGACGATCGCCCCTTCGCCGCAGTAGGTGCGCGCGAGCGACTTCTGCGTGGCGAAGCCGCCTGGCTCCGAGCCCGCGTGCCAGCCGGCCTTCGTCACGAGCGCACCGTATTCGTTCATTGCCTGCTGCTGCCCAACAGGGTACGCGAAGACGGCGGATCTGAGGGCCGGAAAGGTCGTCCCGCCGAGCACGCGCACCGGGGGCGCAGGGACGAGCACAGCCGGCCAGCCGTCCGGTGCGCGACCCGACGCGAAGCGGGGCGCTCCGCCGAACAATTCGACGAGGGGTCCCAGGGCACTGACGACGACGATCGTGGGGACCATGTCGGGCCCGCTCTGCGCGGTGAGCGCACCGACGGGCAGGGCGGAGAGCAGTGTGACGAGCGCGACGAGCGCGCGCGGGCGACGAGAGGGCATGACGATCACCGGCTGAGGACCGACACCAGGCTGCGGCGCCGCAGTCGTTCCTGTTCGCGCTGAATCCTCGTCGCCGAGATGATCAGTCGCAAGGCATGCGGGTGCAGGACATTGCGCCCGCTCCTGCGGGATGACAGGCAGGGGGCGAAGCGCGATTAGATTACGGGTCGTCCGAGGCCAGCGCATTGGCCTCTGGCGCTGACTCTCACCCGATTCGGTACCTGTGGCTCCTCAGTTCATCTACGTCATGAAGGCCCTGCGGAAGGTCGTTCCGCCGTCGCGGGTCATCCTCGACGATATCTGGCTTTCGTTCTATCCCGGCGCGAAGATCGGCGTCCTCGGCGCCAACGGCGCGGGCAAGTCGTCGCTGCTGCGCATCATGGCCGGCGTCGACCATGATTTTCAGGGTGAGGCGTGGGCGGCGAAGGGGACGAAGATCGGCTATCTCCCGCAGGAGCCCCAGCTCGACGCCAGCAAGAACGTGCGCGAGAACGTCGAGCTGGCCGTCGCCGAGCAGCGGCAGCTGCTCACGCGGTTCAACGAGATCAGCGCCGCGTTCGCCGAGCCCGACGCCGACTTCGACAAGCTGCTCGCCGAGCAGTCGCGCGTGCAGGAGCGTATCGATACGCTGGATCTGTGGAATCTCGACAACAAGATCGAGATCGCGATGGACGCCCTGCGTCTTCCGCCGGACGACGCGGATGTGAGCAGACTCTCAGGTGGTGAGAAGCGTCGCGTCGCGCTGTGCCGCGTGCTGCTCGAGCAGCCCGACATGCTGCTGCTGGATGAGCCGACGAACCATCTCGACG
>JBJMNM010000740.1:0-3341 GCA_045804305.1 Gemmatimonadaceae bacterium
AAAGCCGAAGGTCGACACCGCGATCCCGGCGGCGATCAGTCGTCGTCCCGTATCGCCGAAGTACCGCCCCATGACGTCCGCCGCCGGCGCACGACTCGCCGCGAGGCCCGCGACGCCGAGTGCCCGAAGGTACGTCAGATTCACGGCCAGGTAGACCGCGGCCACGATCAGCACGCCGATCACCAGCGCGCGCGGAAGATTCCGCTCGGCGTTCACCATCTCCTCTGCCACGAAGTTCGTCTGCTGCCACCCACCGTAGGCGAACAGCACCGGCACCAGCGCCGTACCCAGAGCCACGATCAGCGGCTTGCCGGCCACTGGTGCCGGCGCGAGGTGGGCAGACGCCGCCGCGAGCGGCGGCGCGACGAGCGCGCTCACCACGAGCGCGGCGATCGCCGCGAGCTTGAGGAGCGTGAAGATGTTCTGCGTCCACGTGCCCGGACGAACGCCCACCGCGTTGACGAGCGAGAGCAGCACGATGGCGACTCCCGCCAGCCACGGCTCGGAGGCCGGTGCGATGCGCAGCAATGGCGCCGCGTAGCTCGCGAAGGTGACCGCCACCGCCGCGGCCGCGCCGGTCGCGATGGCGAGGAGCAGCGCCCAGCCGTATAGAAATGCGGGCAGCGGGCCGAACGCCTCGCGGATGTACACGTATCCGCCGCCGGCTGCGGGACGGCGCGCTCCGAGCTCGGCGAAGATGAATGCGCCGAGCAGCGCGATCATCGCGCCAAGCCCCCACGTGATCATGATGAGCCGCGCCGAGCCGACGCGCTGCGCGACGATCGCCGGGTTCAGGAAGATTCCCGAGCCGATGATCCCGCCCACCACGAGCATCGTTCCCGAGAAGAGCCCGATGCGCCGCGCGTAGGAGACCCCCTGGCCTCCGCTCACGCGCGCCGGTCAGCCGATCTCAACGCAGCCCGACGGCGTTGGCGATGCGGTCTCCGAGCAGATCCAGCCGGTCGAGGGCCGCGGCGGCGAGATCGCGGAGTGTTTCGGTACGCCACGGCGAACGGGGGGCAGAGGCACGGGGCGGCAGCGGCGCCGACGTGGCGAGCGCCACTGGGGGCGTAGTCGGCGGCGGGACCAGCGATCCATCCGGCTGGGTGTCGGGGAGATTCTCTTCCATGCTCTACCTCTGCGTGGCGTCCGTACGACGGGAACGTGGCGGCGCTGCCCGAAGTTGTAAAGCCTCTTCACCGCAAGCCGGGTCAGGCGGCGGGGCAGCACGACCGGCCAGGGCGGATCAGGCCTTGCGGAAGGAGCCCTCACGACGGGATGACAATCCGCCGAGCTCGGCGCCTAGCCCCTGTGAGTCGCACCTGCCAAATTGCTGATATGACACGACAAGAAGCGGAGACGCTCGCCAAGGTCGAGGTGCTGGCCGACCTCGAGGAAGTGGTGCACCAGCTCATGATCACGCACGAGGCCAAGCGCGTGCTGTGGTTCCCAAGCGAGCTGCTCGCCCCAGAGCCCGACACCGACCCCGACCATCACCTGCGCGAGCTGCGCGAGCGCTCATCCGGGATCAGCCTGCCGGCGCGCGTCGCCCTCGCGCTCAACCTGCTGACCGAGGAAGGGCTGCCGCACTTCCATCGGCTGCTCGCCACCTACCTGGGAGGCGATACCTTCTGGTCCAAGTGGACGAACCTCTGGACCGCCGAGGAGGACCGCCACGGTGCCGTGCTCCACGACTACATGCACGACAGCCGGATCCTCGACAATCCGGTGCTCGAGCGCATGCAGTTCGAGTATCTCAAGGCGGGCTTCGAGCCGTCGTGGGACAAGGACCCGTACCGCGTCTTCGTGTACACCACGCTGCAGGAGCGCGCCACGCAGGTGAGCCACGCCAACACAGGCAAGCTCGCCGGAAAGTACGAGCCCACGATCGGCACCGTGCTCTCCAACGTCGCCAAGGAGGAGGCGCGTCACTACACCTTCTATCGGACGATCTTCAAGGAAGTCCTGGCGCGCGATCCCAACACGGCGCTCGCGTCGGCGGCGGAGATCATGCCGTCCATCGACATGCCGGGCGTGAACATGCCGAACTTCCGCGAGATGGCCGACGTCATCCGTCGCGCCGGCATCTACGGCCCGCGTGACTACCTGACCATCGTGCAGGAGCAGATCAAGTTCTGGGCGATCGAGACCCTCGACGGCCTGGACGAGATCGGCAAGAAGGCGCAGGAGAAGATCCTCGGCATTCCCAAGCGGCTCGAGCGGGTGGCCGACGCGATGGAGAGCCGCAACCGCACGAAGACCTTCTCCTTCCCCGTAACCTTCGCCGCAGAGTTCGAGATGTAGGTCAGTCCCGCGGCCCGCCGGTGTATTCCGTGCCGCAGGTAGGACAGGTGAGAGCCCGACCCAGCTCGAGCACGCCCCGAGCCAGGTCGGGCTGTCGCTTTCCCACGAGCATCGCCGCGGCGAAGACCTGCGCCACGTCCGCCGGCCACGGCTCGCCGGTGCTCGCGGCGATGAACTCCGGCAGGCAGTCCACCGCGTTGGCGTAATCGGCCACCAGGTCGTCCGGCATCACGGCCGACGCCGGGTCGCGGCGCGTGACCTCGATGCGCGTGATGAGATGCACGCCCTGCGCTCTCTCCCGAAGGCCGAACGCGCCGCTGATCTCGAGCAGGTGCGGCACGGCCGCGTACGACGCGGAGAACACCTCGCCCTGACGATAGAGCGTGCGCCAGAGCGCGAACCACACCTCCTCGCGCGCGCTCTCCGAGCCGATGCACGCCAGCGCCTCCAACAGCCGCGGAACGTCCTCGGCGGAGCCATACGCCTGCGTGAGCTGCTGCCAGCGCGTGCTCTCCAGGCTCAGCATCGACGCGCGGTCATGGGAGCTGCCAGCGCTGCCGCAGCCGTGCGTATTCCGCGTCCGGCAGTTGCACGAGCATGGGACGCAGTCGCGGGTCGAGCCACCGCACGAGCGACTCCACCTCGGACGCCGGGAATGCGGTGCAGCCGGCGGTGGGTGTGGTTGGTCCCGCCCAGATATGGAGGAAGATGCAGGAGCCGCGGCCGCGGCGTCTGGGGTGCGCGTTGTATCCGACAATCACGCCGAGTCGATATTGGTCGATGCGGCGCATCCGTTCCGCGCTCGTCCAGTCGACCGCCGGCACGGCGCCGCGCTCCACCACGGTGTTGTAGTGCACGGACGCGCTGTCGTCCACGCATTCGGTGCCGTCGCGCAGTTCCAGGTACGGCAGGCGGACCCACGACATGGCCGTCGCCGGGGCGAAACCGAACACCGTGTCGAGCGAGAACATGCCGGCAGGAGCACGGCCGTCGCCCTCGCGCTTTCGCGGATCGCGACTGCCTCGGCCGAGCGTGTC
>JBJMNM010000741.1:0-3759 GCA_045804305.1 Gemmatimonadaceae bacterium
ATCCACCACCAGCGCCTCCAGGCGCGCGGCGTCGTCGATCGTGACGGACACGCTCACCTCCGACGTCGACACCACGTCCACCGACGTGCGGTGGCGCTCGAACACGTCGAACAAGGTGCGCATGAATCCTTCGGCGAGCAGCATGCGCGCGCTCCGCACCTTCACGAGCGTCACGCCGCTCTTTCCCGCAATCGCGCTCACGCTGCGGCGCGGCGCGTCGAAGGTGATGAGCGTGCCCGTGCCCTCGGGGCGCTTCGAGTTGAGCACCCAGACGGGAATGCCGCGCATCACGGCGGGGGCGATGGTGTTGGGATGCAGCACCTTCGCGCCGAAGGAGGCCAGCTCCGACGCCTCCTCGAAGCCGATGCGCTCGATGAGGTGCGCACCCTCGACGACGCGCGGATCGGCGGTGAGCATGCCGTCCACGTCGGTCCAGATCTCGATCGCCTCCGCCTGCAGCGCGGCACCGATGAGCGACGCGCTGTAGTCCGAGCCGCCGCGGCCCAGCGTGGTCGTGATGCCCGAGCCCTGCACCGAGCCGATGAAGCCGCCCATCACGGGGATCCTTCCGGCGCGCAGCACGGGCATCACCACCCGCTGCGCCGCCTCGCTGATCTCGTCCGTCTGCGGCTCGGCTTTCGTGAAGTTGGCGTCGGTGATCATGACCGCGCGCGCGTCCACGTGCTCGGCATTCAATCCCAGCTTCCGGAACGCCGCGGCCACCAGCACCGACGACAGCATCTCGCCCAGTGCCGCGATGGTATCGAGCGAGCGCGGCGTCACGTCACCGAGGGTCTTGAGCGCCTCGGCCAGCGACGCCAGCTCGTCGAACATCGCCGAGAGCTCGTTGCACACGTCGTCGGCGTCGGAGTCACTCCCGAGGAGCACCTGCGCCTGCTGGAGATGCCGATCGCGCGAGTCCTCCACGGCCCTGATCGCGCCGATCAGCTGCCCTCTGGCCGCCTGCTCCGCCACGCGCAACAGCAGGTTCGTCGTGCCGCCGAGCGCGCTGACCACCACGACGGGCTGCCGGTCGAGCCGTCCGCGGATGATGGTCGCGGTACGGGCGATCGCGTCCGCGTCGCCGACGGAGGTCCCGCCGAACTTGCAGACGATCACGCGCGACCCGCCTGACCGGTGGCCACGAGCAGTTCGGCATTGAGCACGGAGGCGCCGGCGGCGCCGCGTACGGTGTTGTGCCCCATCGCCACGAGCTTCACGTGAAAGAGCGGATCCTCGCGCACGCGCCCAACCGTCACGGTCATGCCGCGACCAGCGTCCACGTCGCGTCGCGGCTGGGGACGATCCGGCGCGTCGGTGACCGCGAGCGCCCGCTCCGGAGAGCTGGGCAGATCGCGGGCGACCGCATCACCGCGCCAGTCGCGCAGGGCTTCGAGCGCCGCCGCGGCGTCGACGCGCCGCTCGAACTCCACCGACAGGCAGACGGTGTGGCCGTTCTCCACCGCGACGCGGTTCGCGTGCGCGCTGATGGCGATCCGGGCCGGCTCCACCCGCGTGTCGCCGCGCCGACCGAGCATCTTGAGGATCTCGCTCTCGATCTTCGCCTCTTCGCCGCTGATGAACGGAATCACGTTCCCGAGAATGTCGAGCGAGGGAACGCCGGGATACCCCGCCCCGGACACCGCCTGCATCGTGGCCACGAACAGCCGTCGAACGCCGAACGCCTCGTGCAGCGGCGCGAGCGCCATCACGGCCATGATGGCCGCGCAGTTCGCGTTGGTCACGATGCCGCCGCTCCAGCCGCGGTTCGCGCGCTGAACCTCCAGCAGCGCGAGGTGATCGCTGTTCACCTCCGGAATGACGAGGGGCACGTCGTCGTCCATGCGGAAGTTCTTCGCGTTGCTCAGCACCAGTCGTCCAGCCCGCGCGAACGCGAGCTCCACGTCGCCGGCGACGGCGGCGTCGAGCGCGGAGAACACGAGCGGCGAGGACACCTTCCGCGGATCGCACGGCAGCACTGTAAGGCCACGCACCGTCTCCGGCATCGTGTCGCCGCCGATCCACCTCGCGGCGTCCGCGTAGCACTTGCCCGCCGAACGTTCCGAGGCGGCCAGCTCCGCGAGCTCGAACCAGGGATGGTCGGCGAGCAGGCGAATGAACATCTGCCCCACGGCGCCCGTTGCGCCCAGCACGGCGACGCGGATGCGTCTACTCGGCGCAGCCGTCGTCATGAGGCGAGCACGCTGCGCGCGATGCGCTCGTACGCGTCGACCGCACTGCGCAGCTCCTCCACGTCGATGAATTCCTCCGTGGTGTGCGCCACGTGAATGGAGCCGGGCCCGAACAGCAGCGGCGTGCCCCAACGGCTCAACAGCGGGATGTCGGTGGTGTAGGCCATGGGCGCCACCTCGAACCCCGGGATGGTGTGGAACTTCTGCGCGGGGATATGCGAGCCCCACTCGAGCTCCGCCTTGCCCTCCGCCCACTTGGTGATCGCGGCGCGGAGTGGCTTGACGTCGCTCACGAGGCGGAACATCAGCTCCGATTCGCACAACGCCGGAATGATGTTCGCTTCCGTGCCGCCGCGGATCGTGCCGATGTTCACCGTCGTCTCGCCGAGGATCGGGTCCTTGGGGAGCGGAAGCGACTTCACCGTGGGCAGCAGGGCGAGCATCGGCTCGATGGCCGACACCCCGAGCTCCGCGTACGCGGAATGCGCCGCGCGGCCGCGCGTACGCACGACGACGCGTTGGGAACCCTTCGCGCCGGAGGCGAGCTTGCTCTCCGTCGGCTCGCCATTCACGAGAAACCGGCTCGTCGCCTGGAGATGGTTCGCGGCGCGCGCGCCGTCCGAGCCCTTCTCCTCTCCCACGACGAACAGGAGATCGATGCGCTTCTCGCCGGCCTCGCCGAGCCGTTCCGCGGCGCACAGCATGGCTGCGGCGATGCCCTTCGCGTCGCATGCGCCACGGCCGGAGAGCCGGTTCCCCTCGAGCCGTGGCGGCAGGTATGGGGGCACCGTGTCGAGGTGCGTGGAGAAGGTGACGCCGCCGCCGGCGCGCGACGCCCACACGTTCGCGCGACCCTTGGAGACTTCCTGCGTGGTCACGTTCCAGCCGCGGGACACGAGCCAGCGTGAGACGAAATCCACCACGGGCCCTTCCGATCCGGTGGACGATTGCAGCGCGAGCAGTTCAGCCGCGAGAGCGACGACGTCAGTCATCGCGGGAAGATAGTCGGGCGATGATGCGGTGTGACAGTAGACCGTGAAGCGTGAACCGTGACGGCAACGGCACACCAAACCTGTCTGGTGTGCCGTTGCCCTTACGGTTCACGATTCACGGTTCACGGTGCTTTCACAGCTCCCCCGCCAACACCCTCCGCCGAATCTCCGAGTAGTCCAGCGGGAGCGGCTGTCCCGCTTCCACCGCGAGGTCTTCCACCGCGTTGAGGAGGGCGCGCTTGAGGCGGCGGCCGCCGTCGCCCGAGGGGAGCGTGCGCAGCGTGGCGGCGACGTGGCGCGCGTCCACGAGGTAGTCGCTGACGCTCGGCGCGCTTACCGGGAGCGTGGCGGGAAAGCCGAACTGGCTCCCGACGGCCGCCGTGGCGGTCGAGATCTCCGCAGGCGACGTGAGCGTACGCGGCTCGACAGCGAGCGCGACCGCGAGGCGGTCGCGAAGCGAGCTCGTGAGCTCCGACTTGCCCGTCATCACCCGCCAGAGCTGCTGCCGGGACGTGCCGGCGTGCCGAGCGAGGCGCTGCTTGGACACCCCGCGCTCGATGCGAAGGATCTCGAGG
>JBJMNM010000742.1:0-3127 GCA_045804305.1 Gemmatimonadaceae bacterium
GAAGAATGATCGCCGCGTTTGCCGTGCAGGGTCTCCGGGAAGGCGCCACATGCTTCCGATCATCCATCCTGGACTGTCGAGCGGCCAGAATTGCGCTTAGCTTTCAGGAGTCGATTCTCGAGTAGCAGGTAGTCCAATGTTGCCATCGCAAAGACCGGCTCCAGCCGCGCTCAGCGAGACCGTCGTGAGGCAGCTGGCGAGCTCCTTGTGGGTCGTGGAACCCGACGAGCGATGGCCGAAGGTTCGGCTCGCGCTGGCTGCGATGTGTCTGGAGGCACATGCCAGGGGGCTCCCGGCCGAGACGGTCGTGCGCGCGCTGAAGGCCGCGTGGAGCCAGGTGCCGATCCCATCCCGCATGTCGAGCGAGAAGTGGGCACGGGAATACTACGACGTGCTCGGAGAATGCATGGTGCTATTCTTCGGCCCGGCGGCATGAACTCGGGACACGGAGATCGGTGGTCCGCGCCTTGCTCAGATCGGTTCCCGATTTCGCCGTCCGTCTCCTCCCGCCTGCTTCTCTCTTCCCTCCCTTCGCTGCATGGCGCGCCGGCTCTCCTGGTCTGACGTCCGCGGCGGCATCATTGCCATCGTCGTGATCGCGATCGCGGTCGTCGCCATTCTCAAGTTTCTGCGAGTCGGCGCGTTGCATGGCGACACATTTCTCATGTACGCTCAAGTCGGCGAGGCGCGCGGCGTGACAGCCGGCTCGGAGGTGTGGCTCAACGGCCAGAAGATCGGCAAGATCGTCGACATCCGTTTCCTGCCGACGAGCACGGACACTTCGCGGCGCATCCAGATCGAGATGGAAGTGCTGGAGCAGTATCGCGAAGCGATGCGTCAGGATGCGATGGCACAGATACGATCCGGGGGGAGCATCGTCGGGCCGCCCGTCGTCTACCTGGACGCCGGCACTACCCACGCCGGGCCGTTGCAGCCCAACGACACGGTGCGCACGAGGCCGCAGGCGGACGTCGAAGGTGCGACGGGACAGTTCGCCACCGCCACGAAGGAGTTTCCCGCCATCATCGGCAACCTGAAGCTCCTCGCCACGCAGCTCGAGGGCACGGATGGGACCGCCGGTGCGATGATCAACGGCCCGGGCCTGAAGAATCTGAGCGCGGCGCAGAGTCGCGCGTCGCGACTGATGGCGCGCCTGTCCGGCGGCGGCACGGCTGGCTTCATCATGCGCGGTGGATTGAGCGCGCGCGCGCAGCGCGCCATGGCGCGGGCGGACTCGGTGCGTGCGCTGCTCGCCTCACCCAACACCTCGCTTGGCCGGTTCCGGCGCGACAGCACGCTCATGGGAGAAGTCGACGACATCCGGAACGAGATCACGCTCCTCCAAGCGAACCTGACCGCCGGCCGCGGCACCGCCGGCCGCGCGGTGTCCGACAGCGCGCTCGGGAACGCGCTCGCCGAGGCACAACGGGAGATGACGCTCCTGTTCGCCGACCTCAAGAAGCATCCTCTTCGCTACGTGAACTTCTGACCGCACCTCTCGCCGCTCTTGACCCCCTCCCGGGTCGCTTCTAACCTTCGCATGCCGTACGGACCTTCACGGACCAGCGCCGCCGATCAGGCGCGTCCGAGGCCCCGTTCCGCCCGCCGATCGCTCTGCCGCCTGACGTGCGCCCGCTGATCGACGTGCCCTCCCCCACTGGCGCACGCCCCCCGACGTACTCCGTGAACATCGCTGAGCTCAAGCGAAAATCGATGCCCGAGCTGCACGACATGGCCGACACGCTCGCGGTCGTGTCACACGGCGCGTTGGGTCGACAGGATCTGATCTTCCGCATCGAGCAGCGCCTGCTCGACGGCGAGGAGACGCTCGTGGGCGAAGGAGTGCTGGAGGTGCTGCCCGAGGGGTACGGCTTCCTGCGCAGTCAGGACTGGAACTACCTCTACAGCCCCGACGACATCTACGTCTCGCCGTCGCAGATCAAGCGGTTCGACCTCCGCACCGGCGACACCGTCTCGGGACAGGTCCGTCCGCCGAAGGAGTGGGAGCGCTATCTCGCGCTGCTCAAGGTGGAGACTGTGAATGGAGGCGAGCCGGAAGCGGCGAAGGCGCGCATCGCGTTCGACAACCTGCATCCGCGCTATCCGGATGGCCGCCTGCGCCTCGAAAGCAGCGACGGCGATCTCAGCATGCGCGTGATGGATCTCATCGCCCCGATCGGCAAGGGACAGCGCGGGCTCATCGTGGCGCCGCCGCGCGCCGGCAAGACGATCCTGCTCCAGAAGATCGCCAACTCCATCACCGAGAATCATCCCGAGGTCACGCTCATCGTGCTGCTGATCGACGAGCGTCCCGAGGAGGTGACGGACATGCAGCGCGAGGTGAAGGGCGAGGTGATCAGCTCCACCTTCGACGAGGACGCCACGCGTCACGTGCAGGTGGCGGACATGGTGATCGAGAAGGCGAAGCGCCTCGTCGAGTCGGGGAAGGACGTCGTCATCCTGCTCGATTCCATCACGCGGCTGGCGCGCGCGCACAACACGGTCATCCCGAGCGGCGGCAAGATCATGTCCGGCGGGCTCGACGCGAAGGCGATGGAGAAGCCGAAGAAGTTCTTCGGCGCGGCGCGCAACGTGAAAGACGGCGGGTCGCTCACGATCATCGCCACCGCGCTCGTGGAGACGGGCTCGCGCGCCGACGAGATGATCTTCGAGGAGTTCAAGGGGACGGGCAACATGGAGCTCGTGCTCGCGCGCGAGATCGCCGAGAAGCGCATCTATCCGGCGATCGACATCAACCGGTCGGGCACGCGACGGGAAGAGCTGCTCTTCTCCCCTGAAGAGCTCAATCGCGTGACGCTGCTGCGCACTTTTCTCGCCGACATGCCCGAGACGGAGGCGATCGACTTCCTCCTCAAGCAGATGTCGCGCTCGAAGAACAATCGCGAGTTCTTCGTGCAGATGCGCGAGGGGTGAGTCCGTGCCGATGATGCCGTCCGAGCGCGGGCGCTGGATGGCCGTCGATTGGGGCGAGCGCCGCATCGGCCTCGCGCTCAGCGATCCGTCGGGGACGATCGCGAGTCCGGCGGGCGTCGTACAGCGGCGCGGGCGTGAAGTACCCGAACGCTGCGGCAGTCGCCGCCGGTGCCCCGCTCATCGCGGTCAGGTC
>JBJMNM010000743.1:0-4202 GCA_045804305.1 Gemmatimonadaceae bacterium
CGCGCTTCTACATCGTGTGCGAGGGTGCGATGAAGACCACTCTGCCGGCGTTCGTCGAGGGGCAGGTTCTCTCCTTCGCGGAGAACACCTTCACGCTGCCTTGCGGCCACTCGATCTACCCGGCGAACAGCCACGACCCTGCCAAGGCACTTCGCATCAGCGGCGCGCACAGCTACAAGGTGCAGTCCGCGACGCTGCGCGTCCGCAAGGGTCCCACGGTCGAGCACCCCGCCTTCGACGTCGACGTGGACGTGGTGGTCGCGAACCCGATCGAGAGCCTGCAATTGCGCGGACGCGTGTCCGGGCAGCTCACGATGACGTTCGCCATTGTCGACTGCCCACCGAGACGGCCCTACACGAAACAGGCCGCGAACCCGGCCTGTCCCTGAGCTGTCACGTGACCGCGCCGGACGATCTCTCCTGGTTCGGTGAGTGCGACGGAGGCTAGCGCGCATCCCGCCTTGACGCGCGACGGAACGTGGATCAATTACTAATCCCCTCCCTCCCCACGTTTGAACGCGCATGGCGACACACAAGCCCGCAACGGCCGCTCGGGACGCACCCACGGCCGGTGACATTCCGACCGTACCACGTGCGGCCGCGGTCTACAGCTGCGAGACCGGCCGCACGTACCGGCTCGACCGGCTGATCGGAAAGGGAGGATTCGGGGAGGTCCACCTCGCCACGGTCACGTCGCCCAAGGAGTTTTCGGAGCAGGTCTGCATCAAGATCAGCGACCGCATGTCGGCCTGGCTTCGCGAGGCGTATTTCGCCGAGCTCCTAGCCAGGGAGCCGCGTGCGCTGCGGGTGCTGGATCGCTTCCCCGTGGTCGAGGGCTCAGGCATGCGCTACTGCCTCGCCATGGAGTATGCCGAGCACGGCGACCTCGGCGCATGGCTCGCGCAGAAGGGACCGCAGGCCGAGCGGTTCGTGCGACGTGAGATCGCCGCGGTGCTCGGAGCGCTCAATGCGTTGCATCAGGGTCAGGCGATGCACCGGGACCTCACGCCGTTCAACGTGTTCGTCTGCAAGGACGAGCAGTTGAAGCTCGGCGACTTCGGCATCGCCGCGCACCAGCTCAACCGCCGCGGCGTCACGGCCGACGCGTTCAATCAGTTCCATGTTCCGAACGAGATCGCGTGGGGCAGCGTCCGCCGCTGGCAGCAGCGTGACGACATCTATCAGGTGGGGTTGATCGCATCGATGCTGCTGCGCGGCGACATCTCGAAGCCGATGCGCAGCAAGGACGTCCGCACACTGCCGTGCAGCGATCACCTGAAGGAAGTCATCCACCGGTGCCTCGGCGTGCGCGGCAAGCGCTACGAGGCGGCAGCAGAGCTGATCTCGGCGCTCCGCACACGGCCGCCCAAGCTCAACCTCGGCCGCATTCGCAGCCTCGCGGGCAAGCGGCTGTCGTTCACCGGGTTCCTGAGCCGGCCGCGGAGCGAGGCGATCGCCGCGGCCAAGAAGGCGGGCGCGATCGTGCAGGGAAAGCCCGGGCAGACGACGGACGTTCTGGTGCGCGGCCGGCCGAACGCGTTGCAGATCGCGGGCACGGTCGGAGGACTGAAGCTGATGGAGATCCGGCAGCAGGCCGCAAAGGGACACCCGGTGACGCTGATCGGGGATGCGCAGTTCTGGAAGCTCGTCGAGTCGACGTCGGGGGCCCGCAAGATCGTCCGCAAGTCGAAGGGGAGGACTGACCCATCTCCGTGACCATGACCATGCCGTCATTGCGCGCGTACGCCGCGGTGCTCGTGACCGCCCTCGCTGCCTGCAGCGCGGAGGACGTCTTCCGCCACTTCGTACCAGCCGACGCGGACTCACGTGCACGCGCGTACATCGAGCTGATCGCGGCGGGTCACGTGGACTCGGCGCGCGGGCGCTTGCTCCCTCAGCTGACGGATTCGATCACGGAGCGGCAGTTTGCCGGAATTGGTCGGATTCTCGACGGTCAACGGTTCGACTCCACTCAAGTGATCGGCGCGCAGACCAACGTGACGAACGGCGTGCGTCATGTGAACATGACGTATGAGCTCCATTCCGCCCGCGGCTGGTCCATCACCAACGTGGCGACTGTCGACTCGGCTGGGACCTGGTTCGTCGAAGGAATCAACGTGCAGGCGCTCGCCCGGCCGCTCGAGGAGGCGAACCGCTTTGGCCTGGAGGGAAAGACAGCGCGCCACTATGTCTGGCTTCTGCTCACGGTCCTTGCGACCGCCATTTCCCTTGCCACGGCGTGCTGGATCGCTACCCGCCGCGCGATGCCGAAGCGGTGGCGCTGGGTGTTCGCGTCGCTCCTCGGCGTCGGTGCATTCAGCCTGAACTGGGCGAGTGGGGAGATCGGAGTACGCCTGGTGAGCGTCCAACTCGCCTCGGCCGCATTCGTGCGCGCGGCTCCAGTCGCTCCCTGGATAATCACATTCGGCGTGCCAGCCGGCGCGCTCCTCGCTCTCCATCACTA
This sequence comes from Gemmatimonadaceae bacterium, assembly GCA_045804305.1. GTDB lineage: Bacteria > Gemmatimonadota > Gemmatimonadetes > Gemmatimonadales > Gemmatimonadaceae > AG11. The sequence continues at coordinate 2,465 of JBJMNM010000743.1, forward strand.
CCGTCGCTGGAGGACCAGTGCGTTGCCGCCGGCGGCTGGCGACACCTCCGCGACACAACCCACCATCTAGCGAGTGCTCCCGTGCCCGTCATCCACATCTCGGCCTCCACCACGATTCGCGCGCCCGGGTCCCTGGTGTACGGAATCATCGCCGACTACCGTGACGGCCATCCCAGGATCCTCCCGCCGGAGTATTTCGGCCGCCTGGAGGTTCTCGCCGGCGGTCGCGGCGCCGGCACGCGGATCCGCTTCGAGATGAAGGCGTTCGGCAAGACCAATGTCAGCGTCGCCGAGGTCAGCGAGCCTGTCCCGGGTCGGGAGCTGAGAGAAACGCTGAGCGACGGCATCGTCACGACGTTTCTCGTGGAGCCGCTGGGCGCTGCTGAAGCACGTGTCACGATCTCCACGACGTATCACAAACCCGGCCTGCGTGGATGGCTGGAGAGATTGATCGCGCCGGGATATCTCCGCCGAGTGTATACGGCGGAATTGGCTCAGCTGGGTCGGGTTGCGGCGGATCGGCAACACGCCGCCTGACGACGCCGGTGTGAACGCCATCACCTATGTCGAGAAGCCGGCGATCGCGCCGGACGCGCTGAATGCTCTTTTCGCTCGCGCGTGGCCCGATGCTCGTCCGCGCGATCTCGCGGCCATCCTGAGCCGAAGCCTCACGTACATGGTTGCATTTGCCGGTGACCGGCTCGTGGGATACGTCAATGTCGCGACCGATGGAGGGGAGCATGCGTTCCTGCTCGACCCCACGGTCGATCCCGCGTTTCAGCGGCGCGGCATCGGTCTCGAGCTCGTTCGTCTCGCTACCGCCGCGGCGGCTCGCGCGGGGAGCACGTGGCTGCACGTTGACTTCGAGCCGGCTCTGGAGCCCTTTTACCGGCGCGCTGGTTTTCGTTCGAGCATGGCAGGCCTCATTCGCCTCAAGTGACATGTCGCGCACTCCTCCCGATCCGCGTTCGCTCGAAGGACGTCTGCGCGCCCACGCACTCTCGTTTCCCGAGGCTACCGAGGAATTCCCCTGGGGCGAGCGCGCCATCAAGGTGCGCGGAAAAGCCTTCATCTTTCTGCGCGCGGAGGGCGCGGGCGTCAGCTTCTCGGTGAAGCTGCCGGCGTCGGCCGCCGAGGCGTTGGAGCTGCCCAACGCCGAGCCGACTCACTATGGCCTCGGGAAGCACGGCTGGGTGACGTTCAAGGTCGACGCGAGCCGCGATGCGCCGCTGCCAACGTTCACGGCGTGGATCGAGGAGAGCTATCGGGCGGTTGCGCCGAAGAAGCTGGCGGCGGCGCTCGACACGGCCGAAACGCCGCGGAACGATGATCGGCCCACGGATATGTGAAAGAGCGACCGATGGAAACTCGCCGAGTTGAGCGAGCGACGACGGGCCTCATCATCTCAGGCGCGGCTGTGCTCATGCTCGCGACAATGGGCCGCGCCGTCACTTTTCTGGTCATAGCACTCGGCGTCTCGTACATGCTCTGGCTCTTTCACGTCGAGCGGCCGAGCACGCAGCGTCTTTTGCCGATGTTTCTAGTGGCGGTGATAGTCCAGTGCGCCCATCTGATCGAGGAGGTGTGGAGCGAATTTTATCGCGCCTTTCCTCCCGTGTTGGGAAGCGAGCCGTGGTCCGAGCGTCAGTTCGTGATCTTCAATCTGCTCTGGCTGGCGGTCTTCCTTCTGACCGGGCTCGGTATCGTCCGGCAGTGGCGTCCGGCGTATGTCGTCACA
>JBJMNM010000744.1:0-5399 GCA_045804305.1 Gemmatimonadaceae bacterium
GACGCCATCGCGCGCTATCGCCGGTTGCGCGGCGACGACGTGCATTTCCTGATCGGCATGGACGAGCACGGGCAGAAGGTCGAGCAGACCGCCGCCCAGCAGGGCGTGCCGCCGCAGACGTTGGTCGATACGCTCGCGGACTCTTTCTCGGCCATGTGGACCCGGCTGGGCATCTCGCACGATCAGTTCATCCGCACGACCGACCCGATGCATCGCGCCGGGGTGAAGGCGCTCATCGAGCGCATCTTCGAGCGCAATCCCGACGACTTCTACGAGAAGGCGTACGAGGGGTGGTATTGCGTGGGGTGCGAAGCGTTCAAGCAGGGCGCCGAAATCGTCGACGGCAAGTGCGTGCTGCATCCCACGCGTACGCTGGAGTGGGTGCAGGAGCGGAACTGGTTCTTTCGCCTGAGCCGGTACTCCGATTTTCTTCGTGGATTGCTCACCGAGCGCGCGAACTTCCTGCAGCCCGAAAGCCGCCGCAACGAGATGCTCGCGCTCCTGGATCGAGGTCTCGAGGACGTGTCGGCGAGCCGCTCACGGCTGAAATGGGGTATCCCCTTCCCTCGGCCGCTCAGCACGGGTGAGGCGCAGACGACGTACGTCTGGTTCGACGCGCTGCCGAACTACCTCACGGCGACCGGCTTTCCCGCTGGCGGGTACGAATCGCGCTGGCCGGCGAACCTGCATATCGTCGGCAAGGACATCGTGCGCTTTCACACGATCATCTGGCCCGCCATGCTCGCGGCGGCAGAGCTTCCCCTGCCCGAGCGGGTGTGGGGCCACGGCTTCGTGCTCTTCGGCGGCGAGCGGTTCAGCAAGTCGGCGGGCGTGAAGCTCGATCTCTACGAGGCGATCGACCGGTTCGGCCCTGATGCGTTCCGCTACTTCCTGCTGCGCGAGGTTCCGTTCGACGCCGACGGAACGTTCAGCTGGGAGCAGTTCGAAGCACGCTACAACGCGGATCTGGCGAACGCGTGGGGCAACCTCGCGAGTCGCGTGATCGCGATGGTGGAGAAGTATCGCGCCGGCGTCGTCCCGCGGGGCACGCCGGACGAGACGGATCGTGCGGATGCAGGCGACATCGCCGCGTATCACACGGCGATGGACGGCACGCGCGGGTTCCTGCTGCACGACGCGCTCCAGCATGCCATGGCGTGCGTGGTGCGTGGCAACGAGTACGTGCAGACCATGCAGCCCTGGTCTCTTGCCAAGGCTGACGACGCCGATTCGCGCCGCGCACTCGATCACGCGCTCTCGTCGATGCTGCGCCAGCTCGCGCGACAGGCGGTGCTGTTCGCGCCCTTCATGCCCACCAAAGCCCAGGCGCTCTGGACGCAGATCGGGGCGCCGGGTCTGGTGCACGAGCAGCGCTTCGACCAGCTCGCCTCGCTCGATGCGGCCGGCTGGCACGTGAAGAAGGGCGATCCGCTCTTTCCGAAGGCCCTCAGCACCGCGTGAATCAAAAAGCGAAGCGCCGCGTCGATCGCTCGACGCGGCGCTTCGCGGTTCAGCGGTAGCCCTGATGGTCGGCTACGGCTTCGCCGGCGCCCGCGTGGCCCCCGTCGGTGGTGGCGCGGGTGTGGCGCCCGGCGCCGGCGTGGGCGTCGCACCTGGCGCTCCGAAGTCGACGGACGGCACTTCGCGATTGGCGGCGTTCGTGACATTGAAGTACTTCCGCTCCTTCGCGCCCGTCAACTTGGCCATCAGGACGGCCGGAAACTGCCTGATGTACGAGTTGTACTGCTGCACCGCCCCGTTGTAGTCCGTGCGCGAGACGGCGATGCGGTTCTCCGTCCCGGACAGCTCATCCTGCAGCCGCAGGAATCCCTGATCGCTCTTGAGCTGCGGGTACGCCTCCGACACGGCCAGCAGCCGGCCGAGCGCACCGTTGAACGTGGCGTTCGCATTCGCCATCTGCTCCGGATCCTTGCTCTGCACGGCGCCGAGCAGGCCGCCCCGCGCCCGCGCCACCTCGCCGAACACGGCGAGCTCCTGATTGGCGAATCCCTTCACGGTCTGCACGAGATTGGGCACGAGGTCCGCGCGCCGCTGGAGCTGGACTTCGATCTGTCCCTGCGCCGCGTTCGCCTGCTCGTCCAGCGTCTGAATGGTGTTGTAGCCGCACGCCGTGAGCGCGAGCGGGACGAAGAGTACTGCGAGCAACCGACGTTTCATGGGAGCCGTTCCTGAGTGGGCCTGAGTGAAGTGCGTGAGATGCTGCACGAACACTGCCGAACAAGATTCTATCGCGGCGCGAATCCGTCGAGGTAGCGGCGGAGCTGTTCGATCCCGGCGATGTACCCCGCGAGCACGGGGCTCGTTTCATCGGCGGACAGCCGGCTCTCCCCACGCACGTGCCGCACTGCGCGTACGAACGGCGTCGCGTCGAATCCGGCGAGCGACGCCACGCGCTGCGCCAGCGTCAGGTTGTCGCCCTCCGGCTTCTCGCCGTGCAGTCGGAGCACGGCACGGAACAGGACCATCATCGTGCTGAGGCTGGCGGCTATCAGCTCGGCCTGCCGCTTGGTGTCCGTCCCGGCCAGGAGCGCGCCCTGCCTGAGCTGCAGCAGCTTCCCCATCACCTGCTGCTCGAGCTGCAGCCGCAGGTTCTCTCGTGAGACCGTGATCCCCTCCACGGGCAAGGTCCCGTGCAGCACGCGGTGCCGGTCGAGGATGTCGGCGTACTCCATCGGGAACACGTCGGCCGAGCGCCGCCACTCGTCGACCGTCATGGTCATCGGGGGCGGGTTGCCGGCGTCGTTCCAGGCCCGCGCCACCGCCGACGCCGCGGCCACCGACGACCAGTCGACCTTCCCGAGGAGAAGCAGCACGTTGTAGTCGGACTGCTTCGGGATGTGCTCTCCCGCCGCCGCGGAGCCGTACAGCACGACCGCGGAGAGCTGCGCGCCGTAGGCGGAGCGCAGCTGCGTCACGAGATCGTCGAGTGTCATCGTTGCCATTGGTCGCTCTACCAGGAGGAGCCGCCGCCGCCGCCACTGAAACCGCCGCCACCACCGAAGCCGCCGAACCCGCCACCACCGCCGCCGCCGAATCCTCCGCCGCTCCAGCCGCCCCCGCGTCCGCCGCCGCCGAAGCCGCCGAAGGGGAGGAACACCGGGAAGCACCCGCCGCACCCCCGGCGGCGTCGCCCGCCACCGACGAGCGACAGGATCACGAAGAAGAGGATCAGCCAGAGGAAGGGCGGAAATCCACCACTGCGTCGCGACGCTGGCGCAGTCCTCTGCACCGGCATGACCGGCGCCTCCAGCGTGCTGTCGAGGGTAAAGCCGTACTCCTGCGCATACCGCTCGGCCACGCGCTGCGTGACCAGCTCCAGCCCGGCGCCATAGTCGCGCTCCCGAAATGCGGGCGTCGCCTCACGGCAGATCTCACCGGCGGTCGCGTCGGTAATGAATCCCTCCGCTCCCTGCCCCGTCTCCACCCGACACGCACCGCGTCCGTCGCTGGATGTTTCCTTGGGGACCAGAAGAATGACCGTGCCAGCGTTGCGCGATCGATCGCCGATCGCCGCGAGGTTGCCGACCTTCCACTCCCGTCCGATGCGGAGCGCGACGTCGCTCGGTGCCCGCCCCCCGAGATCCGGGAGCGTCACGACGGCGATCTCCCCCTTCGACCGGTCGCGCACGTCCTGGGCGATCCGCTCGATCCGTGCGGCCGTCGACGGGCTGAGCACGTGCGCGAAGTCGTTCACCAAGCCGCTGGGGGGCGGAATCTGCGGCCCGCCCTGAAGCAGCAGTGCCATCACGCCGAGCAGGGCGCGTCCGGCGAGCGTTGAGAGCATTACGTGGAGTGAGGGTCAGTCTCGATGCGCGGCCACCTGCTGGCCACCTGCCGAACGTTAGCGCATGGTCAGCCACGATGCGCCCCGACGGCTACTACGTTCACGCACGGGCCACTGATTCAGCCCGCCCTTCCGCGTTCGACATACGGCCGCGCTCGCCGGCAGGTAGCGGGCGGCATTAGCTTTAGGGCGGTCAGCCGCCACCCTTCATCCCTCGTTCCATGCTGCGCCCTACCTCGTTCGCCTCCGCCCGTCTGTTTGGCGCCCTCCTTCTCGCGAGCGCTTCGGCCGCGTGCGCGCGCTCCGAGGCCACTCCCGCCAAGGACTCCGCGGCTTCCAAGGTCGTCGCGGCCCAACCTGGCAGCGCCGGGATGTCGACCGGGCTCACCGACTCGGTGAGCACCGCGGCCGACCGTGGGCGGATTCGTGGCGCAGAGACCGCGCCAGTGTGGCTGGTGGAGATCAGCGACTTCCAGTGTCCGTTCTGCAAGCGCTGGCATGACGAGTCCTTCGCGACGATCGACAAGGAGTACGTGCAGAGCGGCAAGGTGCGTCTCGCCTACCTGAACTTCCCCTTGAGCATGCACGCCAATGCGCGCGCGGCCTCGGAGGCGGCGATGTGCGCATCGGTGCAGGGAAAGTTCTGGCCGCTCCACCAGTCGCTGTTCGACTCCCAGACCAGATGGGCCGCCCAATCGAACCCGATGCCCACCTTCGACTCACTCGCGGTTGCTGCCGGTGTGGACGCGGCGGCCTGGCGCAGCTGCATGACCAGCCACGCGACCGCAAAGCTGATCGACGCCGACCACGATCGCAGCAGCACGGCGGGGGTGCAGTCCACACCGACCTTCTTCATCGGCGATCGGAAGCTGGAGGGTGCCTATCCTGTGGACTCGTTCCGCGTCGCCATCGACGCGGCGATCAGGAAGGCAGCCCCCGCGACGAAATAGGTCGGCGGCCCCTCGCGCCCTCCATGTCACGGGCGCTCGAGCTGGGTTACGAGGGCACGGCGCGCCTTGCGCGTGCCCTCGCGGCCGTTGCGCCGCGCTCCAGCCACAAGCTTCTCGCGACGTTCGCCTCGCGGCGCCACGTCGTCGCGCGCTTCGAGGCATTCTCGCGCGACCGTTCGCGTCCCCTGCTCTGGATGCACGCGCCGAGCGTGGGCGAGGGGCTGCAGGCGCGCCCCGTGCTGGAGCGCGCGCGCGCCCACAGCGCGCAGACGCAGCTCGCGTACACTTACTTCTCGCCGAGCGCGCGGGCGTTCGCCGAGTCGCTGGACGTGGACTTTCGTGACGTGCTGCCGTTCGACGTCGCCTCGGACATGCGCGCCGTGCTCGCCGCCCTCTCGCCGACGGCGCTTGTGTTCAGCAAGCTCGATGTGTGGCCCACGCTCGCGCGCGAGGCGGCTCGCCGGGGCACGCGGCTCGGGCTCGTGAGCGCGACGCTCGCCGCCACGTCGTCGCGCCGGTCGGGGATGGCGTCGCGGCTGCTGCGCGACGCCTATGCGCACCTCGATCGCGTCGGCGCGATCAGCACCGAGGACGCCGACCGCCTGATCGCGCTGGGCGTGCCGGCGCGCCGCGTCACGATCACC
>JBJMNM010000745.1:0-2802 GCA_045804305.1 Gemmatimonadaceae bacterium
ACCATCAACGCCGGTCCCAAACTGCCATCCGATGCGTTTCTCACACGCGCCGATTCGGAGCTCACGGAAGCGATGGCCATCGCGACAGCCGCCAACGATACCAAGACCGCCACAGCCGCCCGCGCCGCCCGCGCGTCGGTGCGCGCCGATCTGGGGAACTGGGCTGCCGCGGTGACCGACGCATCGGCGATTACCGACGCCTACGTGTTCCAGATGCCGTATTACACCACCGATGCCGACCAGTACAACCGCATCTATTGGGCAACGGCGAACTCGCCGTACCGAGCGCACACGGTATGGAACACCTTCTACGACCAGTACTACACCGACACCAAGGATCCACGCGTGTCGTGGGGACAGGACACCAAGAACCCCCAGGGCGACGGCGCCGTCTTCACTCTGGGAAAGGTGCCGTGGCACTTCGAGACGAAGTTTGCGAAGAAGGAAGCGCCGATCAATCTCTCGAGCGGCTGGGAGATGCGGCTCCTCCAGGCCGAGGCGCTTCTCGTTGCCGGGGACTTCGTGAATGCTCTGCCGCTCATCAACAAGCATCGCCTGGCGCTCGGGCTCACGCCCTGGACGGCCTCCACGATCGACGAAGGATGGACAGCGCTGAAGCGCGAGCGTGGCATCGAGCTCTGGCTCGAGGGGCGGCGCCTGGGTGACCTTCGGCGCTGGAAGCAAGCGAGCAGGCCGGGGCAGCTCTCCGCCTACGAGGTGCCAGGTCCAACGTCGTTCCTCGACGCGGCGCAGACACTCTGCTTTCCCATCTCCAGCCTCGAGATGCAGACGAATCCGAATCTGAGGTAGTGGCAGCATTGCCGCCGCCGAAACGAGAGAGCTCCTGCGCCGCCCGGTGCAGGAGCTCTCTCGCTAGTCGGGCCGACCGTACTTGGCAGCGGTGGCCAACCCTGCGAACTTCCGGGCTCGCGCACCGTGTCGACCGTCCAAGGACACCGCATGCAGATCGAGTTCGCCGGCGCTGCTCGCGAAGTCACGGGCTCCTGCCACATTCTTCGCATCAACGGAAAAACGGTTCTGCTCGATTGCGGCATGTTCCAGGGCCGGCGCAGCGAGACGCGAGAAGAGAATCTCCAGCTGCCGGTTCCGGTGGAGCAGATCGATGCAGTGGTGCTCTCGCATGCCCACATCGACCACTCGGGCCGCCTTCCCCTGCTCACGCGACGTGGCTACACGGGCCCCATCTATTGCACCGCCGCCACGCGCGACCTCTGCGCCGTGATGCTCGCCGACTCGGCGCACATCCAGGAGAAGGACGCCGAATTCCTCGCGCGCCGGAATCAGGATGTGGCCGATCCGCTCTACGCAATGCGTGATGCCGTCACCGCCACGGAGCGCATGATCGGCCTGGCCTACGATGCGCCGTTCGATGTCGTCACCGGCGTGCGCGCCACCTTCACCGACGCCGGCCACATCCTTGGTTCGGCGTCCGTGATCCTCGAGTGTACCGAGGGCTCCGAGCAGCGCCGCGTGGTGTTCTCGGGCGACGTGGGTCGCGCGGGACTGCCGATCATTCGCGACCCGCAGCCACCCAAGGGGGCAGACGTGGTACTGCTCGAGTCCACGTATGGCAACCGCGATCACCCATCGGTCGCCGGGGCGCGTGCCGAGCTCGCCCGCGTGATCCGGGAGGCCGCGGCCCGCGGGGGCAAGGTGCTCATTCCCGCCTTCTCGGTAGGTCGCACCCAGGAGATCGTGTACGACCTGCACGTATTGGCGCGGGAAGGAGCGATCCCCGAGATCCCCATCTTCGTGGACAGCCCGCTCGCGATCGACACGACCAGTGTGTTCGCCATGCACCCTGAGATCTTCGACCAGACCGAGGATCTCGTGCGTCGCGTGGACGATCTCTTTCACTTCACGCAGGTGCAGTACACACGGGAGGCGACAGAATCCAAGGCCCTCAACACACGGCATGGCCCCATGGTCATCATCGCCGCGTCGGGCATGGCGGAAGCAGGTCGCATCCTGCATCACCTCGCCCATAATGCGGCGGATCCACGAACGACGGTCCTGATCGTGGGCTTTCAGGCCGAGCACACGCTCGGACGGCGGATCGTGGATCGTGCGCCCGTGATCAAGGTGTTCGGCGAAGAGATCCCGCTGCACGCCCGGGTGGAGATCCTGAACGGCTACAGCGCACACGGCGATCGTGTGGAGCTGCAACACTGGCTGGATGCTGTTCGCGCCGGAAACCGAGGCGGTGCCGCGCCCGCCGTCCATCTCGTGCATGGGGAGCCGGAGGCACAGGATGCCTTTATGGCGCAGCTGCGGGGCGCTGGCTACTCGCGGGTCGACGCACCAGTGCGCCACGCGACGATCACGCTGTGAGCGAACCGTCCGCTCCGCGGGCTCTCCGTGCTGGTCAAGAGGCACGGCGCCGCATCATCGACGCGGCCATTCAGTCGCTGGTGCGCGATGGAGCGGAAGCGAGCATGGCGACCATCGCCGCGACCGCGCAGGTAAGCAAGGCGCTCCTGCACTACCACTTCGCCGACAGGGCAACCCTCCTGGCCGAGGTGGTGTCGCAACTCTCGCGGCGCATTGTGGCCAGGGAGCGCTCGGCCATGACGGCAGCCAGCGGCAGTGGAGCCGTCGACGCACTGTGGACCTGGCTCGAAGGAGAGCTCGCACGCGGGGAGCTTCGTATCCTGCTCGAGCTCGGCATGCAACGCGAGCCGGCAGTGCAGACAGCCTACACCGACGCCGCGTTGGCCCGCTGTCGTGCCGCCGACGAAACGGTCGAACAGCTCTTCGCCGATCTTGGCCTCGTGCCCCGAA
>JBJMNM010000746.1:0-3335 GCA_045804305.1 Gemmatimonadaceae bacterium
ATCTGCGCCTGCGCGCTTCGCTTCCTGGTCCGAGCTCGGTCCACCGCTCGCGCTACAGCTCGAGCCACTCCTCGGCGGCCTTCATCTCGCGGAAGATGCGCACGTGCTGGCCAGTACGCTCGGCGAACGTGGCGAACATGCGCGCCATGCCGTAGACCGCGTCGGCCGGCGCGACGATCGCGCGGCGAGTGCCGACGGCGAACAATGGCGTGGCCGCGGTGTTCGCGGTCTCCAACGTATCGAGGGTCACCTCGGTCACGTCTCGCAGATCGCCGAGGCTGCTGTACGTGGGATCGAACCGGGGATCCACGAGAATCTGGCTCGTGGCGTCGAACAGCTCGCGAGCCGTCAGGACGCCCCATCCCCGCGTAACGACGACACGGCGCTCCTGATCGATCTTGTAGTTCATTCCCATCCACAGCTCCGGCCGATGGTATTACAGCGTCCACAGTCCTACCATCCAAACCCACGCACGTCGTCCGGAACCGAGCTCCGAGTCGGCGACGTTCCGCCAGTCAACATACATCGGTGACCGCGGAAGACGATCAACGCCACCAGCCTGGTCGGTCGCCGCTCCGCTTGCCGTGCGTTCCGTTCAGCCACCTGGATGGCCGAGGCAAGCCACCGCGCCGACGTTTCCCTCGCGAACGGTTCCGCAACCAGCACATCCAGCTCATGCTCTGCGCCAAGTGATCGGGACTGCCGGAGTGCCGAGCGCAGCCTCGCTGCCAGAGCGACGAGGCCCGCACGCTCGTGGCGCGACGCGTCACGGACGGCCTGTGCGATGCGCCGCTCGAGTCGGTCGCCGAGAATGGTTCGCGCCGCCGAGAGTCCACACGCGCGCGAGATGTCCTCCGCATCGAGCCAGCGCTGCGCGTCGCGCACCGCGGTCTCCGCTTCACCGCTCGCGGGCGCACTGGCGCTGCCCTCGGAAAGCCGGACCGCGGGCAACACCGAAGTCGTGACGTCTGGCGGGCCACCATCGAGCGAGGCGAGAAGACGGCCGTCGTCGAGCGCGGCGAGCCATCCGATACGGTCGGCAGCCACCCCGGCGACCACCAGGCGGGTTCGATCGGGGCGTGGCGCGTCGGAGCGCCACCGCGCAACACGGTCGGCAACTTCGCCATATGTCGTCGCGGTGAGCGCGTGATCGTCCGACAACGGCTCGATCGCCGATGGCGCCGGTTCACTCAGCATGGGGACGACGAGCAGCGATCGGCCAATCGTGCGCTCGGCGCTCGCGAGCTTCCTGCGCAGACGACGCTCGACGTCGAGCAGCAGCTCCGTGTTCGCGGGCGGCGCGAGCACGTAAGTGTGGACGACGGACGCTCCGCCCGGGCGCCGCACGCGACCCACCCGTTGCGCGAGCCGCGCGGGGTTCCACGGCAGATCGAGATGCACCACGACGCTCGCGTCCTGCAGGTTCATCCCTTCCGAGAGCAGATCGGTCGCAAGGAGAAGCGTCACCTGCTCCCGTTCGGCCGGCTCACGTGCACCTTGCGCGTGTGGTGCGAACCGCGCCAGCAGATCGGCGCGTGGCACCCTGCCGCTCGCGATCCGCGCATCGTGCGCCGTGAGCATGCCGACGCCGACGTCGCTCCGCATGAGCGCGTGGTACGCGCGCACGGTGCTCGCGAGCTCGCTGAAGGCGAGCACCTTCTCGCCGGGATGAGCGGCGCGAACGGCGCGCAGGGCGGTGACGCGCCCGGCGTCCGGATCCGTCTGGTCTCGCAGCAGACGGCGCAGATGGTCGAGCGCCTCACCCTCCGTCGCGACCGCGCGTGTAAGCGCCTCCGCCGCGCACCGGTCGACGGACGTCTCCACGAGCAGGGACGCGAATCCGAGCTGCACATCGGCGCCGACGTCGTGCCAGGCGCGCAGCTCGCGACGGGTCGGGAGAAGGCCGGCGGCCGCACTCTGCTCGATGGCGGTTGCGGCGTGTGCTCTGCGTAGCAACATGCGGTCGAGCGCGGCACGGCTTGACGCCCACGCCCGCACCAGACCGATCGTGCGGAGCGCTCCGCCGTCGCCGGCGTCGAGTGGGCGGGGAGGCGAGGGCAACGCGAGAATGGCGTGGAGCACGGCACCATCATCCACATTGCACGGCATCCAGCGCGGCGCCGCGACCGCAGGCAGCGTGTCATCCATCGGCGCAGATCCGCGGATCACGGAGCTGGCAAGGGCGTGAGCGTCGAGTGACCACGCCCGCGCACCCAGGAACAGCGCAAGCTGCGTGGCGAGGTCTCGGGTAGAATTCTGAAGTGGCGTCGCGGACAGCAACAGCAAGGGCGCGTGCGCCGCGATTCGCGTGAGCAGCTCGTATCGCTGCGTGGTGGAAGACCGGAAACGGTGCGACTCGTCGACGACGATGCCGTCGGGCTCCACTCGAGGGACTCGACCGCGACTGAGCGACTCGTGCGAGACGATGACATACTCCACACGAGCACGACGCATCGCGTCCTGCCAGGTGGAGCGCAACGAGGCTGGCACGAGGATCAACGGCCTCGCCCACCGCCGCGCGACGGCGAGCGCGACGAAGGTCTTCCCCCGGCCCACATCGTCGGCGAGCAGGCAGCCGCCATCTCGCGCGATCGCGGCCGCCACGCGGGCGGCCGTGCGGCGTTGGTCGTCGCGGAGCGTGATCTCTCCCAGCTCCGCCGCGACGAGTGTCGCGGAGCAGGCGTCGGCGATGCGCGTACGCGCGTCTCGCAGAAGCGCCGTCGCCTCGCTCAGCAACACCACGCGATGATAGGCGACATGTCGGCGCGGCGCACCCGGTAGGCGCGACACGACGCCGCGAGCAAGTCTGCGTCGGTCGGTACGTCGCCGAGCAGTGCTCGCTCGGCCAGCGGCGCGAGAAGATCGCGTGCGTACGGCCAGTCGTGCGGAAGGGGAAGCAGCGCCACGGTCCAGGCGAGGTAGCGGTGCCATCCGCCGCGGGCGGGCTCCGCGATGGCGTTGAGCCAGGCCGCCGCCAGGGGACTGTTGAGCAGGGCGGTCAATGCCAGTGCGTCGCGCGGATCGTCGCACGACAACACGTAGCAGCTATTGAGGGGTACCGTCGGGTCGCCGGCGGCCAGCACTGCGGCGCGCGGCGCGCGGCCGAAGTCGCTCCAGACGACCCTCGTGCGCGAGCAATCCGCGCCTTCCGTGCGAAAGAGCATCCACCAGGTCGCCGACCCGCGGAGATCGGTACGAGAGCGCAGCCGCGTGCGCCACGGCGCCAGCCAGCGCGCGGCGCCCTCGGGCAATGCGCGAATTGGCGGCCCGTCCGGCCCGTGAGTCCAGAGAATGCCGCGACGCGAAGGCGGCACGTGCCACGCAGCGACCGCTTC
>JBJMNM010000747.1:0-7316 GCA_045804305.1 Gemmatimonadaceae bacterium
GAAGCTCACCTTCGAGGTGTCGGCGCTGCGGGCGATCGCGCAGAAGGCGCTGAAGCGCGGCACGGGCGCGCGCGGGCTGCGCGCGATCCTCGAGGAGCTGCTGACCGACGTGATGTTCGACCTGCCGACACGCGAGGACGTGGTGGAGGTGAAGATCACCGAGACGAGCGTGATCAACGGCACGGCCCCGCTGCTCGAGCTCGCGCCGACGAAGCGGAAGAAGGAAGCCTGACCGGCACATACCTGCCGGAACACCGATGGGCCGCCTGGGGTTGGGCGGCCCGTCCTCGTTCATCACCACTCTCAACCACCTCGATGCGCTCGATCCGCCTTGGAACGCTCGTCGCGCCAGTCCTGCTGGTGCCCGCGCTGCTCGCCGCTCAGGCCCCCGCCCCGGCTGTCGCCATCATCCCGGCGCCGGCTACGGCCCTGCCCCTCAAGCACGCGCCTGCACCGACGTCGCCAGCCATCACGGCGGCCGACCTGATGACGCGGCTGTACATCTTTGCCGACGACTCCATGATGGGGCGCGAGGCGGGTACGATCGGCAACGTGAAGGGCACCGACTACATCGCCTCCGAGGTGAAGCGCCTGGGGCTCGTGCCGGCCGGCGAGAACGGGTCGTACTTCCAGACGCTGCCGTTCAAGAACCGGGAGATGGAGGCGGGCTCCCGCATCACGTTCGGCTCGAGCTCGCTCGCCGCGGGCACCGACTGGACGCTGGCCCTCGGCACCACCTTGCCAACGGGCACGCTGCCCGTGGTGTGGGGCGGTACGATCGGCGACGGCTCGCCGCGCGTCGCGCCGGAGAAGGCGGCGGGAAAGATGGTCGTGTACCGCGTGCTGCCCACCGGAATGGCGGCGCTCCAGGATCCTGCCACGTACGCGCCCAACACGGCCGCCATCGCGCTCGTCGGGCTCGATCAGTACATCGGCTATTTCTCCCGGCCGTCCACCTTCCTCGATGATCCAGCCAAGACGCCGTCCGCGACGATGGCGCCCGTGCTGCTCATCGCCCAGGCGGCGCTACCCCGGGTGTTCGAGGCGCCGGCGCAGCTCACGCCCGGCACGGAGGGGCACACCGCGACGATGGCGGCTCGCATGTCGGTCACGCCGGTCGCCTATCCGGCGCGCAATGTCGTGGCGATCCTGCCCGGCTCCGACGCGACGCTCAAGGGACAGTACGTGGCCGTGGGCGCGCACAACGACCACATCGGGCTGAGCACGCATCCGGTCGATCACGACTCGATGCGCATCTACAACCACATCGTGCGCCCCGGTGGAGCGGAGGACGAGATCAAGCAGGCGACGCCCGCACAGCAGGCCGAGGTGAACTCCGCGCTGGCGGCGTGGCGTTCGGCGCATCCGGGAACGGCGCGTGCCGACTCGATCTCCAACGGCGCCGACGATGACGGCTCCGGCTCGGTGAGCGTGCTCGAGATCGCCGAGCAGCTCGCCGCGCTGGCGGTCAAACCGAAGCGCTCGATCCTGTTCGTGTGGCACGCCGGTGAGGAGAAAGGGCTCCTCGGCTCCGCGTACTACACGGACCATCCGACGGTGTCGCGCGACTCCATCGTGGCGCAGCTCAACATCGACATGATCGGCCGCGGCAATGCGTGGGACGTGACGGGGGCCACGAAGGAGGGCGACGTGCTTCGCGGCGGCCCGAACTACCTCCAGCTCATCGGCTCGCGCCGGCTCTCCACGGAGCTGGGCGATCTGGTGGAGCGCGTGAACACGGACGGGAAGCTCGGCTTCACCTTCGACTACGGGATGGACGCCAATGGCCACCCGATGAACATCTATTGCCGCAGCGATCACTACGAGTATGCGCGCTACGGCATTCCGATCGTGTTCTTCACGACCGGCGGGCATTCCGACTACCACCAGGTGACCGACGAGCCGCAGTACATCGACTATCCGCACATGGCGCGCGTGGCGCAGCTCGTGGCCAACAGCGCGCTGGCGATCGCGAACCTCGACCATCGGCTCGCGGTGGACAAGCCGAAGCCGGATCCGAAGGGGAGCTGCCAGCAGTAAGGCGGTGAGACCCGCTATCTTCCTCCCATGCCCTCCTTCTCCATCGACGGCGAGACGATCGTCACCTCCGATCGCCTGCCGGTGCTCCCCCTGCGCGACGTGGTGCTCTTTCCCTACGTCGTGATGCCGTTGCTCGTCGGGCGCCAGGCGTCGCTGTCGGCGCTGGAGGCGGCGAATCAGGAGGATCGCGTCGTGCTGCTCGTGGCGCAGCGCGATCCGGAGACCCAGGAGCCGGCGGCCGCGGATCTGTACCGTGTGGGTGTCGTGGCTCGCGTGCGGCAGCTCTCGCGGCTCGGCACGGGCACGGTGAAGGTGCTCGTGGAAGGGTTGGCGCGAGCGCGAGTGACGCGATACGTGCCGGGCGGAGACTGCCTCCGCGCGCAAGTCGAGGAGATGCCGGCCCTCGCGCTCGACGATGCCGACGGCGAGGCGCGATTGCGTCGCGCCCTGTCGCTGTTCGAGGAATACGTCGGACTGCACCGCCGTCTGCCGACGGAGCTCGTGACGCTGATCCAGAGCTCGGACTCGTCGAGCCGGCAGGCGTTCGGCATCGCCGCTCATCTCAGCGCGCGACTCGACCGCCGCCAGGGCCTGCTGGAGATCGCCGAGTTCCCCGCGCTGCTCCAGGCGATCAGCGATGCGCTGAGCGGCGAGATCGACCTGCTCAAGCTCGAGCGCAAGATCGACGACGATGTGCGGGGCTCGCTGTTCCAGAATCAGCGCGAGTTCTATCTGCAGGAGCAGCTCAAGGCGATTCACCGCGAGCTGGGAGGAGAGGACGGCGACGACACCGATGAGCTGGCGGCCGCGCTCGAGGCCAAGGGGCTGCCCGAGCCGGTGCTGGTGCGCGCCCGACGCGAGCTGCGCCGCCTGAAGCGCCTGTCGAGCATGTCACCGGAAAGCGGCGTGGCGCGCACGTACCTGGACTGGATCGCCGCGCTGCCCTGGAAGGAGCGCACCGACGACGTGCTCGACGTTGCCCACGCGCGCCAGGTCCTGGATGAGGACCACTACGGCCTCGATGACGTGAAGGAGCGCGTGCTGGACCACATCGGCGTGCTCTCGCTCGTGGAGCGGCTGGACGGCCCCATTCTCTGTCTCGTGGGCCCCCCCGGAGTGGGAAAGACCTCCCTCGGCCGCTCCATCGCGCGCGCCATGGGGCGGAAGTTCGTGCGCATGTCGCTGGGCGGCGTACGCGACGAGGCGGAGATCCGTGGGCACCGCCGCACCTACATCGGTGCGATGCCGGGCCGCGTGATCCAGGCGATGCGCCGCGCCGAAGTGGTGAACCCGGTGATCCTGCTGGACGAGGTCGACAAGCTCGGCAGCGACTACCGAGGCGATCCATCCGCCGCCCTGCTCGAGGTGCTCGACCCCGAACAGAACAAGGCGTTCAGCGATCACTACCTCGAGGCGGATTACGATCTCTCGCAGGTCCTGTTCATCACGACCGCGAACTCGCTGGCCACGATCCCCGAGCCGCTGCGCGACCGGATGGAGATCATCCGGCTCGCCGGCTACCTCGATCAGGAGAAGTACGCGATCGCGCGCCAGTTCCTCCTGCCGCGTCAGCTCAGGCAGCACGGGATCGATCCCGCCACGGTATCGCTCGAGGCGGACGTGATCCCGGCAGTCGTGCATGGCTACACGCGTGAAGCCGGCGTGCGCGAGCTGGAGCGCCGCGTCGCGCGGGTGGCGCGCAAGCTCGCGAGGGCCCGGGCCGAGCGGCGCCTGATCGCGGGAGGACCGCCCAGCCGAACGCCGCCCGTGGATACGGTCACGGCGGCCATGCTGCACGGCATGCTTGGCGTCGCACCGTACGATCCGTCGGCGAACACGATCGAGGACAAGGTGGGCGTCGCGACGGGGCTCGCGTACACGAGCGTGGGCGGCGACGTACTGGAGATCGAGGTGAGCGTGGTGCCCGGCCGCGGACGGCTCCAGCTTACCGGTACGCTGGGCGACGTGATGAAGGAGTCGGCGAGCGCCGCGCTGAGCTACGCGCGCGCGCGCGCAAACGCGCTCGGGCTCGAGCGCGAGTTCCTCCGCACGCGCGACCTCCACGTGCACATTCCCGCGGGCGCGACGCCGAAGGATGGCCCGAGCGCCGGCATCGCGATCGCGTGCGCGATCGTCAGCGCGCTCACCGGCATTCCGCTGCGCGGCAACGTGGCGATGACGGGGGAGATCACGTTGCGCGGCCGCGTGCTCGGCATCGGCGGGTTGAAGGAAAAGACCGTGGCCGCACTGCGGAACCGGATCACGCACGTGATCCTGCCGCAGGAGAACGCGCGCGATCTCGACGAGCTTCCGGCCGAGGTGAAGGCGGGCATCCACTTTCATCCGGTGCGCTCGATGGATGAAGTGCTCGCGGTCGCGCTCGCGCGCGGCGTGACCGCTCGCGCGTCCGACGACACGGCCACGATGGTGGCACATTGAGCTCGTCGGCGAAGGACCCGCTGGTGATCCGGTCGCTCGAGTTCATCGGGCCGATGGCGACGGCCGAGGGCTGGCGCCCGACGAACGAGCTGCCGGAGGTCGCGTTCGCCGGCCGATCGAATGTCGGCAAGTCGTCGCTCCTGAACCGGCTCGTCCGACGCAAGGCATTCGCGCGGGTAAGCAATACCCCTGGTCGCACGCGCGAGATCAATTTCTTCAAGGTGAACGATCGCTTCGTGCTGGCCGACCTGCCGGGCTACGGCTACGCGAAGATCTCCAAGACGCGCAAGGCGGAATGGCTGCCGCTCATCGAGGGCTATCTGCGGGCGTCGCCGGCGCTGCGCGGCGTGGTGCAGCTGCTCGACGTACGCCACGATCCCTCGGACGATGATCTCCAGATGCTGGACTTCCTCGCGGAGATCGGTGCGCCCACGGTTGTCGTGCTCACCAAGATCGACAAGCTCAAGCCGCGCCAGGTGGCGGAGCGGGTGCACGCGATCGCGGTCGCGCTGCGACTGGAGGACGACCAGGTGATCCCGTTCAGCGCCGAGACGAACGCGGGGCGAGACGACCTTGCGGCGGCGCTGGTGTCGCTCGTGGAGCAGCCGTCATGGCGTGCCGCGGCGCGGGCGTCGGACGCCGCCGTCGCGGACGACGTCGCGGCACCGGAGGCGTGAGGTCGTGAAGCGTCTGCTCGGCGTGCTCTCACTCGCCAGCGTCGCTTGTGTCGGCCAGGCTTCGCCGCAGCAGGCATCGCAGACGCCCGCCACGCCTGCTCGTGTCACGGCGTACGACGTCGACTCCGCGCTCGGGAAGCTGTTCGCCCTGCCGCTCTGGCCCAACTTCGATCCGCGCAACACGCCAGTCGCCATCTTCGACGGCGAGACCACGGTGCTGTTTCGGCACCCTGGCGAACCGGCGGGCTACTACTCGCTGTCGAGCCACCAGGGTGTGTTCGCGCGTCCGGGCCGGGATTCGCTCGTGAACTCGAACACGAGCGTGACGTTAGCCGGAGTGCCCACCGCCACGGTGATGCTGAGGCAGGACGGCCAATCGGCGCGCGAGTGGGCGGCGGTGACCGCGCACGAGATCTTTCACGTGTTCCAGCGGTCGCGCCATCCGTCGTGGACGGCGAACGAAGCCGAGCTGTTCACGTATCCCGTAGACGACGCCGGCGCGCTGGCGCTCCGCCGCGCCGAGACGGTCGCGCTTCGGCGCGCGCTCGGTGCGCGTCGCGCGGACTCCGTGCGATGCTGGACCGCAGCCTTCGCCCGCGCTCGGCGGGCGCGGTTCGCCGCGATCGGTGCGGCCGCCGCGTACGAGCGTGGCACGGAGCTCAACGAGGGGCTCGCCAACTACGTGCAGCTTCGCGCGCTCGAGCGGCCGGTGCTGCTGCCAGCGGCCGACTTTCCTCCCGAGCAGGTTCGCGCGCGCTCATACGCGATCGGCGCGGCGATCGGCCAGCTGCTCGATCGCGCGGCGCCCGCCTGGCGCGACACGCTCGAGAGCGCACCGCCCTTTCCCAACGTGTCGCTCGACGGGTTGCTCGAGCGCATGTCGAGCTCAGAAGCGGAAGGTTCTCCAGCGCTCCGCTGCACCGCATCGGCGGCGGACAGCGCGGCCGGCGTCGAGCGGGCACGGGCTGACGTCCGCGCGCTCGTGGCGCACCGCGAGCAGGCTCGCGCCGCGCTGCTCGCCCAGCCGGGGTGGCGCGTGATCATCGATGCCGACGCATCGCCACTCTTCCCCCAGGGATTCGATCCGCTGAACGTGAGCCGAGTGAGCGCGACGGAGGTGCTGCACACGCGCTTCCTCAAGCTTGGCAATGATCGAGGCATCGTCGAACTGCTCGGTCAGGCGGCGGTCACCGAAGGTCGAGCGGGCCAGCATCCGCTATTCAACGGCGTCCGCCGCGTGACGATTCCCGGCTTGTCGGCGCTGGCGGTGCGTGACTCGAGCGGCGTGCTCCTCATCCAGGCGACGGGCTTTCAGGCGAGGCTGCGGAACGCCGCGGCGGACACGACGGGCACGACGATCTCCGTGCGTGCGGCGCGAGCAGGGCCGTAACCGGGGAACGACTGGCCCAGTGGCGGAATTGTTCCTGATGTCGCCACATTCCAGCCATGCCCTTCCTGCCACTTCGCAAGCTGCCTTCCACGCCGAACGCGACCCTCGGCGACGCGTGGCTCGAGCGCATTTCGGATCGTCTCGCCACGCCGGGCGCTGACGTGATCGCGAGCCGAGCGCTCCTCTGCCGCGAAACGCTCGCCGAGTTGTGCTACCCCGAGTACGCGGCCAACTACGACACCGCGGTCGCCGACCAATCCGTTGCACTCGGGACTCGCCTGGCGTTGTCGGCACTGGACCCGCGCAACATCACGCTCGAGCCGGAGTTCTACGCGGACTGCGACGACGCGCGCTTCCAGCCGGTGAAGCCCCTGCTCTGGCTCTGGTACTCGTTCGACCGCACGCCGCTCGCCGGCCAGAACGTCGACCTCGGCGTCCGCCTGCGGCGGATTCTCGCGAAACACATCTTCAAGAGCTGCGGTGAGAACTTCAAGGCATTTCACAACGTGGAGTTCTCGTTCGGGTACAACATGGAGGTGGGCGACAACGTCGTGATCCACCGTTACGTGCTGCTCGACGACCGCGGTGGCATCCAGCTCGGTAACAACGTGTCCGTCAGCGACTTCGCCAACATCTACAGCCATACCCACAGCATCGTGGATCAGCGGGACGTGACGAACGCGATCACGGTGCTGGAGGACGGCGTGCGCATCACCTACCATGCGACGGTGCTCGCCGGCGTGCACGTGGGCGAACAGGGGATGGTTGGC
>JBJMNM010000748.1:0-3441 GCA_045804305.1 Gemmatimonadaceae bacterium
ATGTCGTACGCGCGCGCGATCTGCCTCTCGTTGCTGGTCAGCGCCGCGGCGAGCACCGGGGTGTCGACGTCGAGCTGCCGCGCGCGGTACGACAGCGCACGCAGGTCCTTCGGCAGGCACGATCCACCGAACGCGAAGCCCGGCCGCAGATAGGTGGGCGCGATGTTGAGCTTCGTATCTTCGCAGAAGATCCGCATCACGTCGTGGCTATCCACACCCAGCGCCTTGCAGATGCTTCCGATCTCGTTCCCGAACGCGACCTTCAGCCCGTGAAAGCTGTTGCAGGCGTACTTCACCATCTCGGCCACGGCCAGCCGCACCACGCGCACCGGGGCGCTGAGCCCCTCGTAGAGCGAGGCGACGGACGCAGCGGTCCGCTCGTCCTCCGCGCCGATCACCGTGAAGGGCGGGTCGTCGAAATCCTTGATGGACGTCCCCTCTCGCAGGAACTCGGGGTTCATCGAGACGCCGAAGTCGCGGCCCGCCTTCTTGCCGGAGCTCTGCTCGAGAATCGGGATCACCACGTCGGCGGTGGTCCCCGGCAGGACGGTGCTGCGAATCACCACCACGTGCCAACCGCTCTTCCCACGGAGCGCGCCACCGATCTCCTCCGCCACGCGGCGCACGTAGGTGAGATCGAGGCCCCCGTTCGCCTGACTCGGCGTGCCGACGCAGACGAGGGAGATCTCCGTCCGTGCCACGGCATCGGCGACGTCGGTCGTGGCGGTCAGCCGGCCGGCACTGACCATGCTTTCGACGAGCTCGGTGATGCCATGCTCCACGATCGTCGCGGTCCCCGAGCGCACCATGTCCACCTTGCTGCGGCTCACGTCGACGCCCACGACGGTATGGCCCTCACGCGCCAGGCACGCGGCGCTCACGCAGCCCACGTAACCCAGCCCGAACACGCTGACAGTACTTGGCATTTCGTTGACGAAGGGGAAGACGGCTACGCCGACAGGGCGTAGGACACGCTGGTGCGGGGAAGGGCGAGGGAGGCGCGAACGTCGGCGATCGGCTCGCCGTCGAGCTGCTGCCGCTGCCATATCTCCAGATTGATCAGAGACCACAACCGCTCGGCGTGATTCGTCTCGCCGGAGACATGGCTGGCCACGAGGCCTCGGAGCGCCTGCGCGTCGAACAGCCCGCGGGCGAGCGCGCGTGGTCCGAGCACGAGCTCCTCGAGCACGTGCCGGTAGGGCCCTCGCAGCCACGCGCCCACGGGCACGGGAAAGCCCATCTTCCGGCGTGTCAGGATCTCCGTGGGAAGGATGCCTTCCATCGCCTTCCGCAGCACGTACTTGGTGGTCATCCCGCGCACCTTCATGCGCTCCGGCATGCGCGCGGCGAATTCCACCAGCGGGTGGTCCAGGAACGGCACTCGGCTCTCGATCGACGCCGCCATGCTCATCTGGTCCTGCTTCATCAGCAGCTCGTGCAGGTACGTCTTGGTATCCACGTAGAGCAGCCGATTGAGCAGCGAGTGCGCATCGCCGCCCGCCATGTAGCGCTCCGCCGATGCGTATGGCGAGACCGCGCCCAGGCTGGCGCGCATGGCGGGCGACCAGAGCGCCTGCAGCCGCTGCCGCGAGAAGACGGCGAAGTTGTCGAGGTAGAGCGTGGTGACGTCGGCCGGCAGGGTCAGGAATGTGCGCGAGAGCTTCTGCCGCACCCGCGACCGGCGCGGAAGGGCGCCGACCGCATCGCGTACCAGCGAGCTGCCGCGCTGGCCGAGCACGCGCTGGAAGACCGAGCCGAGCCGCATGTTGTACATCGTCGCGCGGTACCGGTTGTAGCCGCCCAGCACCTCGTCGCTGCCTTCGCCGGTGAGCACGACCTTCACGTGCTCCGACGCCAGGCGCGACACGAAATACAGCGGGATGCTCGACGGGTGCGCGATCGGCTCGTCCTCCTGCCAGATCATCTGCGGCAGCACGTCGAAGAACTCCGCGGGACTCACGACCACCTCGCGGTGCTCGGTGCGAAAGCGCTCGGCCACCAAGCGCGCGTATGCCAGCTCGTTCGCTTCGCGCTCCGCGAAGGCCACCGAGAAGGTGCGCACAGGCTCGTCGATCAGGTCGCTCATTACAGCCGTGATGGCGGCCGAGTCGATCCCTCCCGAGAGGAAGGTGCCGAGCGGCACATCCGACATCAGCCGCATGCGCACCGCCTCGCGGAACATCGCTCCGTACTCGGCCACGATCGTGCGCTCGTCGCGACGGTCCTCGCCCTCATGGGCGAAGCTCAGGTCCCAGTAGCGCTCGATGCGGATCTCGCCGTCACGCCAGACGAGGGTATGGCCCGCTTCGAGCCGGCGAATGCCGGCATACATCGTGGCGTCGCCAAAGGTCGAGTGGCTCGACAGGTACTCGGGCAACGCCGTGCGGTCCAGCGCCGCGTCGAACTCGCCGCTGGCGAGAATCGACTTGATCTCCGAGCCGAAGTACAGCGATCCGTCCGCCGTCACCGCGTAGTAGAGCGGCTTCACGCCGAACCGGTCGCGCGCGATGAACAAGGTCTCGCGCCGCCGATCCCAGATCGCGAAGCTGAACATGCCGCGCAAGGCGGATGGTGCGTCGAAGCCCAGCTCCTCGTACACGTGCAGCACGCTCTCGGTGTCGCAATGGGTGCGGTAGCGACGGCCAGCGGCCTGCATGCGGCGCATGATCTCGGGGTGGTTGTAGACTTCCCCGTTGTACACGATCTGCACCGTACCATCGTCGCTGGCCATCGGCTGCTGGCCCGCGTTGGGGTCGACGATGCTCAGGCGGCGATGTCCGAGGCCGACGCGTCCTTCCACGAAGGTGCCCGCGCCATCGGGGCCGCGGTGCGCCATCACGTCGCGCATGCGCTCGATCGTCGAACGCTGAACGCGTCCGCTCGAGCGGGAAGAGAGCGCGATTCCACAGATGCCGCACATGCTACGACCTCTCGATCCGGTTGATTGCCGCCCCTGTCAGGCGACCACACACGCCTTCAGCGAACCACGACGCGTCCCGCTCCTTCCACTGCCCACCCCGCCCCGTGCCGAACGAACTCCGCCGCGCCGCTCGCCTCGAGGCTGACCCCGTCCACCGAAAGCCGCGCCTGGTCGCCGAACAGCGCAGCCCAGCGAACGTCTCCCGCCGACGCGTCGCGGCGGATCAATGCGAGGTCGGCGTCCATCTCGATCCCGCCGACTCGCGCCACACCACTGGTGCGTACGAGCAACAGGTCGCTCGACTCTACCTCCGGACGATCGATCGTCACGGCCCGCCCCCCGCTTGCGGGCAGTTCTCGTACCGCAGCGGACCCGTCCGCGGACTCGGGCACGAGCAGGGTGATTATCTCTCTCCGCCCCGCACCCAGGCTGGATACACGGATGCAGGGGGCGAGCGACCTGGTCCCGTACACCGGGGAGACCCAATCCTGCTCCAGGCGCATCGCGCCGACGTCGCCGAC
>JBJMNM010000749.1:0-3334 GCA_045804305.1 Gemmatimonadaceae bacterium
CGCCAACGACGCCGCCGGCTGGACCCGACAGCGCGAGCGACGCGGCGCTGCGGGTGGCCTCGTGCACCGTGCGCATGCCGCCCCCCGATGTCATGACACCCGGTGCGGGAACCCGGAGCGACTCGGCGCGCAATGTGAGCCGCTCGAGATATCGGGCGACGCCTGGACGCAGGTAGCCTTCGGCGACGGTCGTGGCCGTGCGCTCGTACTCGCGGATCTCCGGAAATACCTCGGACGACAACACCACCTCCACACCCGGCAGTGCACTGCGCAGCGCCGCCGCGAGCCGCCGCTCGTGGCGGTCGTCGGCATAGTCGTGCAGCAGTGCGATCGCCACGACATCGGGCGCGAGGTCCCGCACGCGTGTCACG
The DNA here is from genome assembly GCA_045804305.1 of Gemmatimonadaceae bacterium. Lineage (GTDB taxonomy): Bacteria > Gemmatimonadota > Gemmatimonadetes > Gemmatimonadales > Gemmatimonadaceae > AG11. The sequence goes on from JBJMNM010000749.1 coordinate 372, forward strand.
ACGTCATCGACGGCGGGCTCGTCGAGCGCGAGGTGCACGCCTTCCGGCGTGATCCGCTCGCGCGCGCCCACCGCGTGCTCGCGCGCGACCAAAGGCACCGGATGCTCACGCGTCAGATCGTAGAGCGAGGCGCGGTCCTGTCGCGCGAGATGCAGGACGTCGGTGAATCCCTCGGTCGCCACGAGCACGACGCGCGAACCGGCGCGCTCCAGCAGCATGTTCGTGGCGACGGTGGTGCCGTGCACGAAACGCGACACGGGCGCGCCGGCCAGTCGGCCGAGCGCGCCCGCCACCCCTTCGCTCTGATCGTGCGGCGTGCTCGGCAGCTTGTGCGTCACCACTCGCCCGTCGGCGTGCACCGAGACCAGGTCGGTGAAGGTGCCGCCGACATCGACACCGACCGAGACGCCGCTCACTCCTTCTTGACCGCTTTCGGCTCGGGCGGCGGCAGCATGAGCGAGAGCGCCCACGCCAACGCCACGTGCACGGGAAGGAAGAGCGCCACGATGGCCTCGCTGTCCTGTCCACCGGGCTGCAGTGACAACGCCAGCGCACCGACGCCGAGCGCCACGTTCAGCCAGACCAGACCGCGCGCCTTCCCCACGCCGCGTGAGCCGAGCAGCGCGGCGGGGATCAGGATGATCAGCGGTATCCAGAGCGGGGACAGCAGAAGGACGTTCTCGTTCTGCGCCCAGAACACGTGCTTCGTGGTGAACCAGGCGAGCAGGATGATCACCCCGAGCCCGCCACAGAGGAGCGCCCACGCCATGCCGAGCAGGGCGAGGAGCCACGACGCGGCCCGGCTGCGCCGCGCGAGGATGCGCAGCAGGACCACGATGAACGCCAGGACTCCGCCCGCGATCGCCGCCGGCATGGAGAGATCGGGCGCCTCGTTCGCCTCGACGGCCTGCCCGCTCCCCGACGCGGGGGCGATGACCTGTTCGTCGGTCACGAGCGGGACGCGCGTGCCGTCGCCACGCGGCACGCTGATGTGGCGAAGCTCGTCACGGAGGCGCATCGGGATGAAGAACGACTGCCACGCCGTGAGCGGCACATCGGCGTCGCGACCGAGCGCGATATCCATTCCCACCTGCACCGGCAGGTCGCCCTCGGCGAGGCGCATGCTCTCCGACCGGTAGGTGAGGGCCGTCTTCCTTGTGTCGGTCTCCGCGCGCAGCCCGCCGCCGAGCGCGACGTCGAGTGCGTCGCGCAACCGCGTGGAGCAGTTGTCGCGGTAGTAGTCGTAGCGGTAGTACTTGTTCTCCTCCAGCGCGTTGTTCTGCACGAAATCGCGGAGGAGCAGCGCCTGCTTCGGGGTGAGGTTCAGCCGCTGCAGGGTGACCGTGCGGCCGATGCTGTGATAGTTCGACACCATCGTGAGCGCCTCCTCGCCTCCCATCCAGTACTTCGTGTCGCCGGTGAGAAAGCGGCGCGTGAAGTCGGGCTGCTCGAAGTCGAACAGTCCCCAGTTGTAGGCGACGTCGGTGCCCTTGCTCCCATCATGGATCCAGATCGCGTTGTGACCGAACCGCTCCCAGATCTCCTCGCCCACACCGAAGGTGATGAGGGTGACGGCGAGCTCGCTCCCCGGCTCCGCGGTGGAGCGGGAGGGAACCGGCGGCGGAGCGACGACGTGCACCCGTGGCTTGACGGGCACCGCCCGCTTCTTCGCCGGCGCGGCGGCTTTCGGTTTTGCCTTTGGCTGCTGCCGAGGCGGGGGCACGGTGCGCACGCGCGGCTTGGCCTTGGGCGCCGATGGGTCGGGAACGACGCGCGCGCGCGACTGCGCGCCAGCGCGCGCACCACCAGCGAGAAGCAGCGCGATGGCGAGAACGGAGAGCCGGCTCACAGGCGAATCTCTTTGCCTTCGTCGGCCGACTTGTAGATGGCTTCGACGATGCGATGCAGCGTGACCTGGTCGGCGGGCGCCTCGTACACCGTCTCCCCGGCGATGACGGAGACGAAGTGCGCGAGCTCGGCACGATACGACTGGATGAACGCGCTCTCGCGCGCCGCGGCACCGCGCGGCGATACGTCGGTGGGCCGCCCATGCAGCTCCTTCACGACGCGCAGTGGGGCGAGCCGGGTGCTGCCGCGCGTGGAGAGCGTCTCGAACCACCAGCGCTCCTCCTCACCCACGTAGGTGCCCGACACGTCGAAGTTGAACACGGCGCCGCCGCAGTGCAGCTGCACCAGCATCGCCTCCTCGACCGCGTTCTTTCCGCTGCCCATGCGCTCCATGTGCGCGATCACGCGCTCGGCCTCGGGATAGTCAGCCAGCCAGAGCGCGAGATCGAGCAGCGGCAGACCGTAGTCGAAGAACGCGCCGCCGCCCGACTCGGCGCGCCGCTGACGCCATCCCTGCTCAGCACGCCGGTGGTGGTACGCGCCGGCCCGGATGCCCGTGAGCTTCCCCAGCTCTCCGCCACGGAGGAACCCCGCGAGCGCCTGCACGTCGCTGCGAAAGCGATAGTTGTTCGCCACCAGCACCTTGCGGCTGGCGCGCGCTGCGGCGTTCACGATGCGCTCGACGCCTCGCGCCGTCAGCGCGACGGGGCGCTCGCAGAGCACATCCTTCCCGGCGGCGATCGCGCTCAGCACGTGCGGCTCGTGCAGATGATTCGGCGTGGCGACCACCACGGCCTGAATCTCGTCGGACTCGAGCAGATCCTCGATGTCCGTGTAGACGTCGGGAATGTCGAATCGATCGGCGAGCGCGCGCGCCTTGGGCCGATCGTTGTCGCAGACGGCGATGAGCTTCGCGCCGCGCATCTTGCCGAGCACCGGCAGGTGGGTGAGCTGGGCGATCGCGCCTGCTCCCACCAGGCCGATGCGCACGGGTTCCGTCATGTCTCCACGCTCCGGAGGGGGCCGGCGAGGTGCGGGTGCCGCTCAGTCGATCGCGGCAACAGTGGTCCCGGGGTAATACGTGCGCAGAATGGTGCGGAAGTCCTGACCCGCGC
>JBJMNM010000750.1:0-2117 GCA_045804305.1 Gemmatimonadaceae bacterium
GGTGGCGCGGAAATAATCGATCGGTGGGCGCTGCCACACGTCGACCGAGGCCACGATCTTCTCGTCCGGCCGGAGCGCCGAGGAGCGAAGCTGCCGGGTGGCGAAGACCGTGGCGTCGCGCGGGTCGGATCGGATCGCATGGTAGGCGATCTGCGCCGCCGTCACGAGCACGGACAGCCCCAGCACCCAGCTCACGTACTTGAGCCAGATGGGGTAATGACCGCGACGCCGGCGACGCCGGTTCCGGCGCGGCATCGCGTCCCAGTTCGGCAGATCGGCGGGATCACCGCTCCAGACGCCTTCAGCGGGGATGGGAGTCGGTACTTCGGTCACGTGCAGAGCCGGGTCGTGAGAGGGTAATGCCATTCAGTGGGGAAGAACGATGCCGCGGGGCAGCCAGCGCCAATTTCGCCCCCAGAGAGTAACGATTGTTGCCGCCGAGCTTGCCAAAAGCCTGTAACGGTTGTTACACTTGAGGTCCAATCGATTGTGCTCCCCTCCTCGGAGCGCACCTGCCTCGGCCCGTTGTTCTGCCTGACCGGAGGCTCGTATTCGTCTCGCTCCCCTCGCTCGCCAGCTCGTCGTGGCCGTGGCCGCTGCGGCCACCGTCGTGTTTACGGCGACCCTGGTGCGTCCCGTTTTCCTTGGCCAGGCCAAGGTCGCCGATCGCGTGCTGGCCGCGGCGTACCTGGACTCGTCCAACGTGCACGCGCCGTGGCTCAGCCTTCCTGAGCCGCTCGCGCTGCGGCACCCGCAATTCCAGCGCGACGTCGAGGCTTTCGCGACCGATCTCCTCGGCACCGGCCAGATTGGCGCCTCGCGCGCCGACTCCATCGCCAGGGTTGCGGTGCGGGAAGCATACCATCGGCGCATTCCCCCCGCGCTGATCCTCGGCGTGATGCTCACCGAGAACGACAAGTTCAAGCCCAACGCCCGGTCCAAGGTGGGCGCGCTTGGACTCATGCAGATCATGCCGCGCCTGTGGACGCCGAACCTGGGCCCGATTCTCGGACACAATCTGAAGGATGACGAGACCAACCTGCGATACGGCGTCTACATCCTGAAGCACTTCGCCAAGCGGACCGCCGATACGCTCGACGCGACCGCGGTGATCCGTACCGCGCTCCTGAACTACAATGGATGCGTCAGGGGACGGAACACTCCGGACTGTCGGGCGTATCCAGAGAAGGTACGGCGGCACGTTGAGTTCGACGCCCGGTCCAGCTGTGCCGGCAAGCCGTACGAGGATTGCGTGGCGCTCCCGCTCTGGGCCGCGCTCCGCGACACCACCCCACCGCCGATGCCGGTCTCCAAGGTCGCGTCGACGATGGTGGAGGCCCCGGTGACCGATCGGACCTCGGAGATCCCAGCGCGTGCGCCGCGCAAGCTCTCCAAGGCCGACCGCATGGGGAACTACCTCCTCGGCATCGTCACGCCGAGGGTTGATTAGCGACCACGGCCCGTCGCCGGTGGTCGTGAGACGAAGGGGGTGTGGTCAATTGACCACACCCCCTTCGTGTTCTTCTTGTCATCCCGCAGGAGCGCCAAAGGCGCGAGTGTCGGGATCTCCTACCTGATCGCGTCGATCTTGCTCTGCGCCTGCTGCTTGATGTTGATCTCGGCGCCCTGCGCGAGGATCGTGATCTTCACATTGATGTCGTCGTTCTGGCGACCGCCGAGGTAGACGCCGCGCGGGCTCAGGAAGAACACGCCGTTGCTCGTCGTGGCCGACTCGAGCGAGATGGGCGTGCCCTGCGCTGTGCCGGTTCCCGCCGCCTTCACCGTGGACGCCCGCTCCACACGGAACGCCTTCTCGCCCGCGATGGTGGTGTCGCCGAGCACCTTGTAAGTGGCGATCGTCGTGCGATCGACTTCCATGCCCTGCTGCGTGTCCTTGCCGGAGCTGGTATCGCTCCACGCCATCCCGGCCTTCATGTCGCGCCGGTAGATCGGCAGGAACCGCGACGCGGCCGCATTCATCTGCGCGAGCATCGGGTCCGCACCCTCGGGCGTCTTGGTCGAGTAGAGCTTGCCCGTCGGGGAGATCAGCGTCACGAACTTGCTCCCGACCAGCCGGGACAGGCTGCCGGCCGCGGCCGGCGCGCCGGTGACCGTGA
>JBJMNM010000751.1:0-4947 GCA_045804305.1 Gemmatimonadaceae bacterium
AAACCGGAACCTTGCGTCGTCGGGCGCGCTGCACGTGATGGGGCGCGTGGGCCTGACGCGCGGCCCCTGGACCGGTGATTTGTTCGCACAACGGAGCGACCGCGATCGGGGTCCGTGGACCGGCTCGGGCAACTTCTCGCAGAACCTCGACACCATTCCGCGCTGGGAGACGCGGCGCACAACGGCGTACCTCCGTCTGGCGAATGGCAATCCCGATCGTGGGCGATGGTTTCAACTGCTCGCTGCGAGCGAGTCGTTCCACGGAGCCAACAATACCGCGATCGGCACGAGCACGGTGATTCCCGGCACCACGACGGCTGCGGCGCCGCCGGTGGTGGACTCGAGTGCCTACGAAAGCCAGTACCTGCTGACCGGCGGGCTCACGCGGGGCAACGTGCGTGCGAGCATGGCGGAGCGCATTCGTCGCGCGTCGCAGCGCACGTCGCACGTGCTCTCGGGGCGCGCCAGCTACGAGCATCCCTGGCTGGGCGTCTCGCTGTTTGCCGAAGGGCAGAGTGCGCTCGCGCCGTCTCGCATCGAAGGCACGGTGCGCGTCGCGCCGTTCGATCGCGTCGCGCTGCTCGCGTCGGCGTCGCGGACGGGGGAGGCCAAGGTGTCGCGCATCTTCGGTCAGTTCGATCCAACGTTGTTCTTCTCGGCCGACGGCGTGCTCGAGCCGCCGTTCCCGAACGCGATCGGGGGCTACGACAGCACGACCGTGAGTCGGTACGGGCTCGCGCCGCGCACGAACCTGCGCGCCGAGGCGGGAGTGCGGCTACGCGACGTGTGGGTGAGCGGCGGCGTGATTCGGCGCGGCGCGACCACGCTGTTGCCCGCGGCGGATTTCGACACGGCGTACGCGCGACCCACGTCGCTGCGTACGGAGGGCGAAGCGACGGCCGCGACGGCGTCGATCCGCGGCCGACTCTACCGGGCGATCAACGTGGACGCCTGGGCCATCGCCTGGAACGACACGACCGGTCTGTACCGGCCCCGCTATCAGACGAGAAGCGAGCTCTACATCCAGACCAATCTGCTGGACCGATTTCCTCGCGGAAACTTCGGCTTGCTGGCGTCGCTCGCGCACGAGTACAGGAGCAACGCGCGGTTTGCCAGCGCCGATCCCGACAGCCTCGTCCGTACCGCGATCGGGTTCCGCTCGCTGAGCTTCAAGCTGGAGATCCGCATCGAGACCGCCGTGGTCTCGTACCAATTCCGGAATCTGCTGCAGGAGAGTTATGCCCAGGTGCCGGGCTTTCGCCTGCCGCGCCAGACGCAGTTCTATGGTGTGAGATGGGATTTCTGGAATTGACAATCTCGTTGTGCGACCGTAACTTACGCGGCTCGATATGATACGGAGCATGACTGGGTTCGGCGCTGCCGACGGGGAGGTGGGCGGTGGTCGCGTGAGCGTGGAAGTGCGCTCGGTGAACCATCGTTTCTTCAGTCCCTCCATCAAGCTGCCGGGAGCCCTTGCCCGTCTGGAGGGCGACGTCCGCGACGCGCTCCGGCGCGGTGTGACCCGCGGCCACGTGACGGTCAGCGCCCGGTTCGAGCGCGAGGGCAACGGGGAAGCGGAGCTCACGCCGATCGACGAGGCGCGCTTCGCCGCCTACGTGACGAGACTGCGGGGATTGCAGGAACAGCACGGCCTGACGGATACGCTCGACGTCGGCACCATCCTCCGGATGCCCGACGTATTCTCGGGCACCTCCCGCGAGGAGCTTCCCGCCGAGGCCGGTGCACAGCTGGTGGCGATCGTGGATCGCGCGGTCGTCGCGCTGCTCGAGATGCGGGCGGCCGAAGGCGCGCGGCTGGTGACCTATCTGGACGAGCGGTTGGCGGTGATCGAGGCGGCGCTGGATCGCATTGCCCTGCGCGCGCCGGCGCGTGTGATCGAGCAGCGCGACCGACTCCGCAACGCGGTGCGGGAGCTGGCCGATGGGGTGTCGATCGACGAGGTCCGTCTGGCGCAGGAGATCGCGCTCCTGGCCGATCGGCTGGACGTGCAGGAAGAGCTGTCGCGCTTTCGTGCGCACATCGCCGCGTTCCGGGCCGCGCTGCGCGCGGCGCAGCCCGATGGGGTGGGCAAGCGGCTGGGCTTCCTTCTTCAGGAGATGCTGCGGGAGGCGAACACCACGGGGAGCAAGGGGAACGACGCCGCGATCGTGGCGGACGTCCTGCTGGTGAAGGAGGAGCTGGAGCGCATTCGGGAGCAGGTCGAGAATCTCGAATGAGTCCCTTTCCGGTGATCCTGAGCGCGCCGAGCGGGGGAGGGAAGACTACCATCGCGCGCGCGCTGCTGGCCCGCCGGCCGGAGCTTGGCTACTCGGTGTCCTGCACCACCCGGGCCCCGCGGCCGGGCGAATTGCACGGACGTGATTATTATTTCATGACCCGCAGCGAGTTTCTCGCCGAGCGTGAGCGGGGAGCCTTCGCCGAGTCGGCGGAGGTGCACGGCAACCTGTACGGGACGCTGCGGTCCGAGGTCGAGCGTGTGATGGCGGGCGGACAGCACGTCGTGATGGACATCGACGTGCAGGGCGCCGTGCAGTTCGTTCGTGCCTTTCCGCAGTCGGTCACCATCTTCATCCTGCCACCGACAGCCGAGGTGCTGCTCGAGCGCCTGAAGGGACGCAACACGGAGAGTGCGGCGCAGCTCGCCGCTCGGCTCCAGTCGGCGCTGCAGGAATTGCAGCACGTCGACGAATACGAGTACGTGATCGTGAACGACGACCTCGAGCGGGCCGTGGCGAGCGTCGAGTCCATCCTGGACGCGGAGTTCGTGAGCCGCGAGCGGGTCAAGAATCTCCGTCAGCAGGTCGGGCTGCTCATCCAGCGGCTCGAGCAGGAAATCGAGAACACCACACCCTAGTCAACGAGTCATGCGAGTCTTCACACCGGTCGAGATTGCCCAGCACGCCGCCAACAAGTACCTCGGTGTTCTCGTGGCCGCGAAGTATGCGCGCGCCCTGAACGAGTTCCCCGGCGGATCCGCATCGCGCGACAAGAAGCTCACCACGCGGTCGCTCGAGGAGCTCGCGAAGGGCGACATCGACTATCGCGTCGTCCCGCGCCGCCGCTCGGCCGAGTAATCCCTCGGCGGTCGGCCTTCATGGGCCGGCTCGCCGATTCATGGAGCCCGTGAGCACTCCAGCGCAGCATCCGTACGAGGGTCGCCGCATCCTGCTCGGCGTGTCGGGCGGGATCGCGAGCTACAAGAGCGCGTGGTTGGCCCGGCTGCTCACCAAGGCGGGTGCCGAGGTGGACGTCGTGCTCACGCGCGCGGCGAGCGAGTTCGTCGGCGCCGTCACCTTCGAGGCGCTCACCGGGCGTCCCGTGCACACGGGGCTGTTCGACGCCGGCCGCGCACTCGATCACATTCGGCTGGCCCGGAGCGCGGACGCGCTCGTCGTGGCGCCGGCGACGGCCGATCTCATGGCGCGCGCCGCAACCGGACAAGCGGACGATCTCCTCACGGCGTGCCTCCTCGCGACGGAGGCGCCGGTGCTCCTTGTCCCCGCCATGAACGACCGCATGTGGGCGCATGCGCAGACACAGGCCAACGCCGAGCACCTGCGACAGCTCGGATATCGTCTGCTCGATCCCGACGACGGCATGCTCGCGGCCGGCGAGGGCAGCGGTCCGGGTCGGATGCCCGAGCCCGAGACGATCTTCGCGCACGTGGGTCGCACCCTGGAGCGCCGACGAGCCTTGGACGGACGCACGGTGCTGGTGACAGCCGGACCGACGCGCGAGCAGCTCGATCCCGTTCGGTTTCTCTCAAACTACAGCTCCGGCAAGATGGGCGTGGCGCTCGCGGCCGCCGCCTGGCGCCGCGGCGCCGAGGTCACGCTGGTCGCCGGCCCGATGAGCGTGCCTCCGCCGGTCGGCGTGACGCACGTCCCGGTGCAATCGACGACGGAGATGCGCGACGCGGTCGCGGAGCGCCTCGGCGGCATCGACCTGCTGATGATGGCCGCCGCGCCGGCGGACTATCAGCCGAGCGACCGAGCGCCCGGGAAGCTGAAGAAGACCGGCGGCACGCGGTCGCTGGAGCTGCGCGAGACCCCAGACATCCTCGTCTCCACGCGCGACAAGCGCCGCAATGGCGCGGTCGTCGTGGGCTTCGCGCTCGAGACGGACGACCTCCTCGCCAACGCCAACAAGAAGCTCGACGCGAAGGGACTCGACATGGTAGTGCTCAACGCGGCCAACGAGCCAGGCGCCGGTTTCGGCGTGGATACCAACCGCGTCACCATCGTGCAGCGCGGCGCGTCCGCGCCAGAGCAGCTTCCGCTGCTCGACAAGCGCGATGTGGCGGACGCGATTCTCGATCGGGTCGAGGTGCTGCTGGATGGACGCTAGAGAATCGCTGCGCCGGTACCTGGAGCAGCGGCGCGACCTGGGCGAGACCGAGCTGGTGCTCGACTCGTTGAGCGTCGAAGAGGCCCTCAGACTGCTCGGCGCCGCGAAGGGTGGCGCGCGTCCTGCGGCATCTTCAAGAGAGGAGCCGAGCGCAGCGCGGCCGAGCGCCGCCGAAGGCGCGGAGAGCACGGACTGGAGAGCTGCGGTGAGAGCCGCGGGCGGTGCGCCCGAGGCGCGCACGCCCGTTCGTCCGCCCAGGTCAGAGGAACAGCACGAGATGCCGCGACCCGCCGCACCCCCGCCGCAGCCGCCACCCGCGGCAGACGCCGTGCATGTGCCGAGCACTCAGAAGGGCGCGCCGGCCGGCTCGCCGCTCGAGGACGTGCCGACGGGACTGTCGGTCGGCGGCGCGTCGCGCGCCCTGTTCGAGGATCCGGCGTTCAAGCTGGCGTCGCTGGAGGAGATCAATGCCACGGTCGCGACCTGCCGCCGCTGCTCGCTCTACGCGACCGCGACCAACCCGGTACCCGGCGTGGGAGACCCGAACGCGGACTTCATGTGCGTGGGCGAGGCGCCGGG
>JBJMNM010000752.1:0-4270 GCA_045804305.1 Gemmatimonadaceae bacterium
TACTAAGATGAAACGCCACCCTGCTTCCGATCGCTCAGTTCGCACCCGGTCCCGCGCTCCCAAAGTCGGCACCGAGGCGGAGCGGACCGCGCTCAAGCTCTGGATCGTGCTCTCGCGAGCCCAGTCGGCCGTAGCGCGCCACACCGAGGCGGATGTCGCCCGACATGGGCTCACGATTGCGGAGTTCGCCATTCTCGAAGCGCTGTACCACCGGGGTCCGCTGCTGCTCGGCGACCTCCAGCGCAAGATTCTCGTGTCGAGCGGGGGAGTGACCTATCTCGTCGATCGGCTCGACGCGAAGGGGCTGGTCGAGCGCCAGGAATGCCCCGACGACCGCCGCGCTCGCTATGCGGCACTGACGCCAGCCGGGGAGAAGCTGGTGAAGCGCATCTTCCCGGAGCATGCGCAGCGTGTCGCCGCAGCCCTCTCGGGGCTGACCCGGGCTGAGCAGGCGCAGGCGACCGCGCTGCTCCGAACCCTCGGGCGCGCGGCCGAAGAAATGCCACTGACCGGGAACGCTCTCTGATCTCATCGGCTATTATATCTCAGTTGTAAAATACTCATCACTCAACCAATTCAGGAGAATCACGATGACCACCACAGCCACACAGAACGCGACCAGCACCTGGAACATCGACGCATCGCACTCGACCATCGAGTTCGCGGCCAAGCACATGATGATCACCACCGTGAAGGGCCGTCTCGCCGACGCGAAGGGCACCATCACGATCGACGAGGCCAACCCGGATCGCTCCAGCGTGACCGTCGAGTTCGACGCGGCCAGCCTCGACACCCGTTCCGAGCAGCGCGATCAGCACCTGCGCTCGGGGGATTTCCTGGACGTCGAGAACTTTCCGACGATCAGCTTCAAGAGCCGGCGAGTGGAAGGCGCGCGGAATGAGGAAGGCAAGTCGTTCAAGGTGATCGGCGACCTCACCATCCGCGGCGTCACGAAGGAGGTCACGCTCGACGCGGTCTACGAGGGCGCGGGGAAGGACCCCTGGGGCGGCAGCCGCGTGAGCTTCAGCGCTTCCACGAAGATCGACCGCCGCGAGTTCGGCCTGGTCTGGAACGCCGCGCTCGAAACGGGCGGGGTGCTTGTCAGCAACGACGTGAAGGTGCAGATCGAGGTGCAGGCCATCCGCGCGGCCTGAGGATCGCTGTAAAAACGGCATGAGCGCCGTCGCTGAACCCAGCGCGGCGCTCGGCTATCGCAAGACACTGCCATACCGGAGCGCAACATGAGCAACGTCCTGGGAATTCATCACGTCACCGCGATCGCGAGCGACCCGCAGCGAAACCTCGACTTCTATGGCGGACTGCTCGGGCTCCGGCTCGTGAAGCGCACCGTCAACTTCGACGATCCGCAGACCTACCATCTCTACTACGGCGACGAGGTGGGGACGCCGGGCAGCATCATGACGTTCTTCCCATGGCCAGGCGCTCGACGCGGCCGCCAGGGTGTCGGACAGTCGGCGGTGACATCGTTCGCGATCGTGCCTGGCTCGCTCGGCTTCTGGCTCGAGCGACTCGTGCGACACGGGATCGCGCACGAGGCGCCGACCAAGCGCGGCACGGGGGCGGACGCCGAGCAGGTCGTCGCCTTTCGCGATCACGATGGCCTCATGCTGGAGCTCGTGGCTCACGCGAGAGCGGACGCCAGGCCCGCGTGGGGCGACGCGCCCGGCATCCCGCGCGAGCACGCCATTCACGGATTCCATGGCGTCACCCTGTGGGTCGACAAGGCCGATCCCACCGAGCGCGTGCTCGTGGACACGCTCGGCTTTCGTCCCGCGCGTGAGGACGGCACCACCCGGCGATACGTCGTCGGGGACGGTGCGGCTGGCGCGATCGTGGACGTGCGGGCTGTGGGCGGCTTTGGGGTCGGCGCGGGCGGCGCCGGCATCGTGCACCACGTGGCATTTGCCGTGGAGACGGACGAGAGCGAGCTCGCGGTTCGCGCGCGGGTGTCGGCGGCCGGGCTTCAGCCCACTCCGGTGATCGACCGTAATTACTTCCACTCCGTATACTTCCGTGAGCCCGGCGGCGTGCTGTTCGAGCTGGCGACGAACGCGCCCGGCTTCGCGATCGACGAGCCGGTCGCTCACCTCGGTGAGCAGCTCATGCTGCCGGCCCAGTACGAGCCGCAGCGCGCCCAGATCGAGGGCGTGCTTCCCCGCATCCATCTGCCCGTGCCCGCATCGACAGCCAGCGTGTTCGGCGACACCACCGGTCCGGAGGACGTGAGCGGTGACGCGCTCGGGTTCATCCATCGCTACATCCCGCCGGCGGCTGAAGGCGAGCTGGCCGGCGGCACCACGCTCGTGCTCCTGCACGGCACCGGCGGGGACGAAGACGATCTGCTGCCGCTCGGTCGCGCGCTTCTGCCCGGCGCCGGCATGATCAGCCCGCGGGGCAAGGTGCTCGAGCGCGGCGCACCGCGCTTCTTTCGGCGCCTGGCCGAGGGGGTGTTCGACCAGGAGGATCTCGCGCGGCGCACCGAGGAGCTCGGGGACTTCATCGCGTCGGCGGTGAAGACATACGAGCTCGAGCCCGATGGCGTCGTGGCTGTGGGCTTCTCCAACGGCGCGAACATCGCCGCCAGTCTGCTGCTGCGGCGGCCCGGGCTGCTGCGCGGTGCCGTGCTGCTGAGTCCCATGATGCCGTTCGAGCCCGACACCGTGCCTGACCTCAAGGGCACCTCGGTGTTCATCGGCGCGGGACGCGCCGATCCCATCATCCCCGCCGCGAAAGCGGAGCGGCTGGCCGACGTGCTCCGTGAAGCGGGCGCCGACGTGACACTGCACTGGGAGCCGGGCGGCCACGCGATCACGCAAGGCGAAGTGGATGTCGCGCGCCAGTGGATCGAGCAGTGTCTCGCCGCGCATGCCGGGCGTGGCGAGCGCACCGTCACGCCGCGGCCGTGACGTCGCCGCCGCTCGCGTGCGTTCCGGGCGCCATACCCGCGCGCGAGCGGGCGGCGCACTTCGCGCTCCTCACGCGCCTGTTCGGAAGATCGGCGCGAAGTCGAGAGCGACTTCCCGACGGATATCGCTACCGCTTCGACGGCGACGCGCTCGATGACCTGACCGCATTCGTCGTCAACGAGCGGCGCTGCTGCCCCTTCCTGTCGTTCACGCTGGAGATCGGGCCGTCCGAAGGGCCGATCCTGTTGCAGCTCACCGGTCCGGCCGGCGTCCACGAGTTCCTCGACGCGGAGCTGCCGGCTATTCTCTGAGACGCGCGTGTTCGCGCTCGTGTGTGATCGTGATCCCGCGTCCGAATGAGGAGCCGATGAGCGTGGTGCGGTGGGGACTGGTGGGCGCGGGGGACATCGCCGAGAAGCGAGTAGCGCCGGCGCTCGTCGCGGCCGGGCGCTCGGAGCTCGTGGCCGTGAGTCGGCGGCAGCCGCAATTGGCGGAAGGATTCGCCCGACGCTTCGGAGCGCGCCGCTGGCATGCCGACTGGCGCGATCTCGTGTGCGACGAGGCGATCGACGCGGTCTACATCGCGGCGCCGGTACAGCTGCATGCGCCCATCGCGATCGCCGCGGCCGAGGCAGGCAAGCACGTACTCTGCGAGAAGCCGATGGCGCTGAGCGTCGGCGAGTGCGATCGCATGATCCGCCGTGCCGAGGCAGCGCGAGTGCACCTCGGCATCGCCTACTACCGTCATCTCTATCCGCTCGTGCAACGGGTGAGGCGCCTGCTCGCCGATGGCGCGATCGGAGCGCCCGCGATCGCCGAGCTCGACGCCTTCGAGCGGTTCGATCCGCCGCCGGGTCATCCGCGCGCGTGGCTCCTCGACCCCGCGGTGTCCGGTGGCGGCCCGATGTTCGATTTCGGCTGCCACCGCATCGAGGTGCTGCTCAGCCTGTTCGGCGACGCGAGCGAGGTCCGTGCGCTGCGCGCCAACACTCTATTCGATCGGCCGGTTGAGGACGCGGCGATTGCCGCGCTCCGCTTCTCGCCCGGGCCGCTCGCGACCGTCACAGTGGCGCACGCCGCGCTCGAGCCGCGCGACACGCTCGATATCTTCGGCTCGGAAGGCTCCATTCACGTCGCCAGGCTCAACGGACCGGAGCTGCGCATCGTGCGCGGCGGAGAGCAGACCATCGAGCAGCATCCGGTTCCCGACAACGTCCATCTGCCTCTGGTGCAGCAGTTCGTGGATGCAATACTCGATGGTGGACGTCCGGTGGTCGACGGAGCGGCAGGCCGCGCGGTGAACCGCGTGCTCGAAGCCATCTACCGCTAGGGCCGCGGCAGCA
>JBJMNM010000753.1:0-3650 GCA_045804305.1 Gemmatimonadaceae bacterium
ATGATCTTCGTTCGATGATGGAGGGATCGGGATTTGACGATCCCGGCGCCTCGGCGGATACCCAGACCGTACACTAGAGCAAATGGCTGCCAAGAAATCTACTGCCAGAGTGAAAAGCATCGGATCGCGAAGCGCGATCGATGTCGACACGACAAAGCGCATCACGAAGAAAAGCGCGGTCGATATCGGCACGACAAAGGGCATCGCGGCCAAAGGCGCGGCCGGTGCCGGCGCGACAAAGAGCGCCGCGAAGAAAAGCACCGCCAAATCGGCGTCGAAGGGCGTCGCCAAGAAGGCCGCCGTGCGCGGCCGGAAGGCGGCTGCCGTCGCCGAGGAATATCCAGCCGCGCCGGCGGGCACCACGTCGCTCGTGATCGTGGAGTCGCCCGCCAAGGCCAAGACGATCGGGAAATACCTCGGCCGTGCGTACCGCGTGCGGGCGACGGTCGGCCACATCATGGACCTTCCCGAGAAGAAGCTCGGTATCGACATCGAGCATGGGTTCGAGCCGGAGCTCGTACCGATTCCCGGGAAGGAAAAGACCATCGCCGAGCTGAAGAGCGCAGCGAAGGACTCCAGGGAAGTGTTCATCGCCACCGACCCCGATCGCGAGGGCGAGGCGATCGCGTGGCACGTGGCCGAACAGATCAAGCCGAAGCGCGGCCAGCCGATCGTCCCCATTCGCCGCGTGCTCTTCCACGAGATCACCAAGGACGCCGTCAACCTCGCCATTCAGCAGGCGGGAAAGATCGACGACAAGAAGGTTGAAGCCCAGCAGGCTCGCCGTGTTCTGGACCGTCTGGTGGGGTACAAGGCCAGCCCGGTACTGTGGAAGACGGTCAAGAAGGGCATCTCGGCCGGACGGGTGCAAACCGTCGCCCTTCGTCTGATCGTGGAGCGCGAGCGCGAGATCCGCGCGTTCAAGCCGGTCGAGTACTGGACGGTGGAGGCGCTGCTCGAGAAGGCGGGGCAGCGCTTCACCGCCAAGCTGCATCAGATCGACGGGAAGAAGGCGGAGATCCACAACGAGGCCGAGGCGAAGCGCATCCTCGACGACCTCCGCGGCCGCAAAACCTTCGGCGTCACCGACGTCAAGCGTCGCGAGCGCCGCAAGAATCCGTCGGCGCCGTTCACGACCTCCACGCTCCAGCAGGAAGCGGCCAAGAAGCTCTCGTTCGGCTCCAAGCGCACGATGCGCGTGGCGCAGGACCTGTACGAGGGCATCGACATCGGCGCCGAGGGCGCGGTCGGTCTCATCACGTACATGCGTACCGACTCCACGCGCGTGGCCGAGAGTGCGGCGACGCAGGCGCGGGAGTACCTGCGCACCCTGTTCGGCAAGGAGTTCCTCGCCGATCGCATTCAGCTCTACGGCGACGGCAAAGCGAAGAACACCCAGGACGCGCACGAGAGCGTGCGTCCTACCGACCCGACGCGCCGCCCCGACGACATTCGCAAGCATCTGAGCCCGGACCAGTACAAGCTCTACCAGCTCATCTGGCAGCGCTTCATGGGCTCGCAGATGGCGCCGGCCGTGTTCGACACGACCACGGTGGACTTCGACATCGCCGCCAGGGAGCAGCCGCAGATCGGGCGCCGCTCGTATCTGTTCCGCTCCACCGGCAGCATCATCAAGTTCCGGGGCTTCCTCGCCCTCTATCGCGAGGCCCGCGAGGAGGGCGACTCCAAGGCGCTCGAGGACGAGCAGGCGCTGCCGGTGGTCGAGGTGGGAGAGAACGTGCCGGTTCGCGAGATCACGCCATCGCAGCACTTCACCGAGCCTCCGCCGCGCTTCTCCGAGGCGAGCCTCGTGAAGGAGCTCGAGCGACTCGGCATCGGACGTCCGTCCACGTACGCGAGCATCATCAGCGTGCTGGCCGACCGCCGGTACGTGAACCTCGAGCAGCGCCGGTTCTTCCCCACCGAGCTTGGCGAGACGGTGGAGAAGGTGATGATCAAGCAGTTCCCCGACATCTTCAACGTCGGCTTCACCTCCGGCATGGAGCTGGAGTTGGACAAGGTCGAAGAGGGTGAGCTTGGCTGGCGTGCCGTGCTCAAGGAGTTCTGGGGGCCGTTCGACAAGTCGCTCAAGATGGTGGACTCGGGTGCGCTGATTGCCGCGGCGCACGATCTCTCGTCGATCGCCAACGAGCGTTGTCCCGATTGCGGGGGCAAGCTGGAGCCGCGCGGTGGATTCTTCGGGCCGTTCCTCGCCTGCGAGAATCATCCGAAGGCCTGCAAGTACACGCGTCCATTGAAGGGCGAAAAGGCGAAGCCGAAGATGACCGACATTCCCTGTCATCTCTGCGGCCAGCCGATGGTGGTACGTCAGGGACGCAGCGGCGAGTTCCTCGGCTGCAGCACCTTTCCGAAGTGCCGTGGCACGCGCTCGATGCCCACGGGCGTGTTCTGCCCGAAGGACGGGGGCGAGCTCGTCGAGCGCCGCTCCAAGAAGCGTGGCACCGCGTTCTATGCCTGTTCGAACGAGACCTGCGACTTCGTGGCGTGGAACAAGCCGGTGGCCGAAACCTGTCCCGAGTGCAGCTACGTGGGAGCCGAGATGAAGTTCACCAAGGCGCGCGGCGATTTCCGGAAGTGTCTCAAGTGCGGAAACGAGTGGGACGTGCCGGCGGCGCCGGAGCCGGAGACGGTGGAAGTGCTCGCGGGGTAGGACTGCGAACGCACTAGCTTCCAGTATGTCCCCTCCCGTTCAAATAATCGGCGGTGGCCTGGCTGGCTCGGAGGCCGCGTGGCAGCTCGCGGAGCGCGGACACGACGTCGTGCTCCACGAGATGCGGCCCGTCGTCGGCACGGAGGCGCACAAGTCCGACCGGCTGGCCGAGCTGGTGTGCTCCAACACCTTCAAGAGCACCGAGACCACGAACGCGCACGGTCTGCTCAAGGCCGAGATGCGCCTGCTCGGCTGCATGGTGCTGCAATGCGCCGATGAAGCGCGTGTGCCCGGCGGCAGCGCGCTGACGGTGGATCGCGAAGTGTTCTCGGCGGCGGTGCACGCACGCGTCACGGCGCACCCGCGCATCACGCTCGAGCGCGGCGAGGTCACGTCGCTGCCGTCGCCCGGGATCGTCGCGACCGGTCCGCTCACGTCGAGCGCGCTCGCTGAAACCATTCAGCACCGCCTGGGAGCCCGTGCTTTGGCCTTCTACGACGCCATCGCGCCGATCGTGAGCTACGAGTCCATAAACCACGATGTCGTGTTCCGCGCGTCTCGCTATGGAAAGGAGACGATGCCCGGCCTGAGCGGAGCCGAAGGCGACGGCGACGGCGCGTACCTCAACTGTCCGATGACCCGCGAGCAGTACGAGGCGTTCCTCGACGCGCTCACGAGCGCCGACAAGGCGACGGCGCACGAGTTCGACGCCGTGCCCTACTTCGAGGGCTGCATGCCCGCCGAGGAGATGGCGCGCCGCGGCAGGGAGACGCTGCGGTTCGGGCCGATGAAGCCGGTGGGACTCAGCGATCCACGCACGGGCCGCGAGGCGCACGCGGTCGTGCAGCTCCGCATGGAGGACCGCGGCGGCCGCATGTGGAATCTCGTCGGCTTCCAGACGCGTCTGCGATATCCCGAGCAGCAGCGCGTGTTCCGCATGATTCCCGGTCTCGAGAACGCCGAGTTTCTGCGCTTCGGC
>JBJMNM010000754.1:0-2759 GCA_045804305.1 Gemmatimonadaceae bacterium
GAATGCCGGTGTCGCCGAGCACGCGAGCGATCGTGGCGCGTACCTCCTGCGGCGTCTGGGTGGGAACGATGCGGCAGTTCACGTTCGCGGTCGCCGTCTGCGGCAGCGCGTTGTAGGCGTGACCACCCGACAGGCGGGTGGCCACGCAGGTGGTGCGCAACATGGAGTTGTAGCGCGCGTCGCGCGCGAGGACGGCATTCGCGGCGCTGTCCGACGGGTTGGCGATGATGGCGGTCATGGCCGCACTCACCGCCGGCGACTCGAGTGCCGCCGTGCGCTCGAAGAAGGTGCGCGACACTTCGTTGAGCTGCACCGGAAACTGGAAGCGCGCGAGCTTGGCCAGGCCATCCACGAGCTCGTAGATGGCGTTGTCGGGGCGCGGTACGCTCGAGTGGCCGCCGCGGTTCGTGGCGGTGAGGGTGAAGTTCACCGGAACCTTCTCCGCCGCCTGCACGCTGTTGAGAAAGGGCGCTCCATTGCGCAGCGAGCCGCCGCCACCCTCGTTGAGCGCATACGCGGCGTCGATCAGATCACGATGTGTCGTGAGGAGCCACTCCACGCCATTCGCATCGCCCCCCTCCTCGTCAGCGGTGAGGGCGAGGATCACGTCGCGATCAGGGACCCAGCCGTTCTTCCTGTCTTCCAGCAGGTTCGCCACGAAGATGGACGCCATCGCCTTGTCGTCGCCGCTGCCACGCCCATAGAAGTAGCCGTCCTTCTCGGTGAGCACGAAGGGATCGATCGTCCAGTCGCTGCGCAACGCGGCCACGACGTCGAGGTGCGCGAGGAGAAGAATCGGCTTGCCCTGGCCGCGCCCGCGATACCGCACGACGAGGTTGCCCTTGGTCGGCTTGCCGGGCGGCACGAGGACCTGGACGTCGCGCGCGGGGAAGCCGGCAGCGCGGAACCGGCGCGCGACGGCCTCGGCAGCGCGTGTGACGGAGCCAACGGAGTCGACGGTGTTGATTTCGATGAGCTCCTTGTACACCTCGCGCGCGAGGCGCTGATGTGGCGCGAGGGGACGCGACGTCTGCGCCGAGAGCGGGAGGCACGCAACGACGGAGAGCAGCAGCGAGGAACGGAATACGGACATGAAACGGTTCTCCTGGGAATGTCGAAGAGCCAACGATGGCGGCAGGGACCCGTGTACTGCAAGTTGAAGCATCGCGTCCGCCGACCAGCGCCTCCTCCTTCCTCCAGGCCCCATCATGTCCTTCACGCGCCACGCGCATCGACTCACCCTCGCCGTGGCCCTCGCCGCGCCGGCGGCGCTCGCCGCCCAGACAGGCCAGTACCACGTCACGAAGCGCATCAATACCGGTGGTGAAGGCGGGTGGGACTATCTGGTCGTCGATCCCACGGCGCACCGGCTGTACGTCTCGCGCGGCACGCACGTGCAGGTGATCGACACGGACAGGGACAGCGTGGTGGGCGACATCCCGAACACGCCGGGCGTGCACGGCATCGCGCTCGCGCCGGCGCTCGGCCGCGGGTTCACGAGCAATGGCCGCGACACCTCGGTGACCATCTTCGATCTCAAGACGCTGGCGCGGATCAGCGTGGTGAAGGTCACCGGCGCCAACCCCGACGCCATTCTGTACGACGACGCGACGCGTCGCGTGTTCGCCATCAACCACACCGGCAAGAACGTGACGGCGATCGACGCCGCCACCGGCGCGGTCGTGGGCACGGTGCCGCTCAGCGGCGTCGCGGAGACGGCGGCGAGCGACGACAAGGGCACGATCTACGTGAACGTGGAGGACAGGAACGAGATCATTCCCTTCGACGCGAAGACACTGGTGCCCAGAGCCGCCATTCCGCTCCCTGGTTGCGACGCGCCGACGGGGATGGCGGTCGATAGGACCAAGCGCCGGCTCTACGTGGGATGCGGCGACAACAAGACGATGGCGGTGGTGGACTACGCCTCGGGCAAGGTGATCGCGACGATCCCGGTCGGCGCGGGCGTGGACGCGAACGGCTTCGATCCGGTCACGGGGCTGAGCTTCGCGTCGGGTGGCGACGGAACGCTGGCGGTCGCGCGCGAAGATGCGCCCGGACACTTTGCGGTCACGCTGGTGCCGACGGTGCGCGGTGCCCGCACCATGGCGCTCGATCCGAGCACACACAAGATCTACCTGTCCTCGGCGCAGTACGGCGAGACGCCCGCGCCTACCGCCGATCGTCCACGTCCGCGCCCGCCGATCATTCCCGGCTCGTTCACGATCCTCGTGCTGGAGCGCTGACGGAAGCAGGAAGAGAGGACGCATGGTGCACGTCCTGCTGGTGGAGGACGACACGGAGCTCGGGCGCGAAGTGGCCGCCGGGCTCCGCGAGGTGGACGCGCGGGTGGTGGTGGCGCGTGACTTCGCGGAGGGCCTCCAGGCGGCGCTTCGCGAGGAGCTCGACGTGATCATCCTGGACGTGATGCTGCCAGGCGGCTCGGGGTTCGAGCTGTGTCGCGAGCTGCGCGCCGACGGTCTCGAGACCCCGATCCTCATGCTCACGGCGCGTGACACCGTGGACGACCGCGTCACCGGGCTGGACGCCGGCGCCGACGATTATCTGATCAAGCCGTTCGCGCTGCAGGAGCTGCTGGCACGCGTGCGCGCGCTGGTGCGCCGGCGTCCGGCGCTCACGCCGCGCGTCGTACGCGTGGCTGACCTGGAAGTGGATCTCGCCGGGAAGCGCGCGCGCCGGGGTGGTCGCACCATCGAGCTCACGGCCAAGGAATTCGCGCTGCTCGAGTGCTTCGCCCTGCA
>JBJMNM010000755.1:0-3909 GCA_045804305.1 Gemmatimonadaceae bacterium
CCGCGGATCGATGTTCGCCAGGAAGACGAACGGCGCGCTCTTGAACTGGGGCGGAATCTTCGGGCTGAAGTGCGAGAACACGCCAAGGCGCGTCTCGAGCGTCTCCGCCGAGTTGAGATCGTGGCGGTAACGGCCGCGCCAGCGAAAGGATTCTCCCGCTGCCTGCTCCAGCCCCGCCATGTCGACGCCGCGCTTTCTGAGGGGCTCGAGCTGCGCCATCGGGTAGTCGTCGCCGACGACGCCGACGAGCTGCACTGGCGAGAGGTGCGCGGCGGAGGCGGAGAAGAAGGTGCCGGATCCGCCGATCACCTGATCGGCCTTTCCGAATGGCGTTTCGACGGAGTCCAGCGCGACCGAGCCGACGACGAGGACGGACATGAGAGAGCGGTAAACGGTGAACGGAAACGGTGAACCGTAATGGCGGAACCTGCCGCGCTACATCCGCTCCGGCGCGCTGATGCCGAGCATGGTGAGGCCGTTGCGAAGCACGATCTGCGCGGCGCGCGCGAGCAGCAGCCGCGCGCGGGTGACCGGCTCGGGCTCGTTCAGGACGTGCGCCTTGTGGTACCACAGGTGCACCTTGCCCGCCGTGTCGTGCAGATACGTCGCGACCCGATGTGGCTCCAGCGCCTCGGCCGCGCCGGCGACGAGCGCCGGAAAATCGAGGAGCGCCTTCATCAGCTCCGTCTCCTCGGGCAGGGAGAGCTGCGCGAAGTCGATGTCGGTGGAGATGGCGGCGGGGTCGAGCTCTCCAACGCGAAAGATCCCCGACAGCCGCGCGTGCGCCATCTGGATGTAGTACACGGGGTTCTCCTCGCTCTGCGAGCGCGCGAGGTCCACGTCGAACGAGAGCTGCGAGTCGCCCTTCCGCATGAGGAAGAAGTAGCGCACCGCATCGCGGCCGACCTCGTCGATCAGGTCGCGCACGGTGACATAGCTGCCGGCCCGCTTGGAGAGCTTCACCTCCTCGCCCCCCTTCATCACCGTGACCATCTGGTGGAGCACGTACTCGGGATAGCTCGGCGGCACGCCCACGGCGAGCGCCTGGAGGCCGGCGCGCACGCGCGTCACCGTGCTGTGATGATCGGCGCCCTGCACGTTGATCGCGCGCGTGAATCCGCGCTCCCACTTGGTCTCGTGATAGGCGACGTCAGGGACGAAATACGTGTAGCCGTTCCCCTTCTCCGCGCTCTTGCGCATCACGCGGTCCTGATCGACGCCGTATTCCGTGGTGCAGAGGAAGAGCGCGCCGTCCTTCTCGTACGTCTTGCCGCTCGCGACGAGCTCCCGGACCGTCTTGTCCACGCGCCCATCCGAGTACAGCGACGACTCGAGGTAGTACGTGTCGAACGACACGCCGAAGGCCTGCATGTCGCGATCCTGCTCCTTGCGCAGCTCCTGCACGGCGAACCGGCGTAGCGCGTCGAGATCGTCGCCCGACTCATCCTCCGGGTGCTGCTCCACGTAGCGCTGCGCGATCTCGGCGATGTAGGCGCCGTGATAGCCGCCTTCGGGGATCTCGAGCGACCCGCCAGCCAGCGCGCGTACCCTGGCCTGCGTGCTCTTCGCGAGGTTCTCGATCTGCACGCCCGCGTCGTTGTAGTAGAACTCCCGCGACACGCGCCAGCCTGTCCACTCGAGCAACGACGAGATCGCGTCGCCGAGCGCGGCCTGTCGGCCGTGCCCCACGTGCAGCGGGCCGGTGGGATTCGCACTGACGAACTCCACGACGACCGGTCGGCCGGCGCCCACGGCGGAGCGACCATAATCCGCGCCGGCCTTCACGAGCGCGACGATGCCGTTCGCGACGGTATCGGCGCTGAGGCGGAAATTGATGAATCCCGGACCGGCGATCTCGGCCGTCGCGAGGCCGGCCGCGCCGAAGTCGATCGCGTCGATCAGGCGTGCGGCGAGATCGCGCGGCTTCTGTCCGAGCGGCTTGGCGAGCACCATGGCGAGGTTCGTCGCCCAATCGCCGAACGCGGGATCGCGCGGCCGCTCCAGCAGAGGGGCGACGTCGGCCGGTGCGCCCAGCGTGCGCGCGGCACGCGTCAGCTCTGCACGCAGCGCATCGGCCCCCGCGCTCACTCGCCCGCGCTCTTCTTCGGCGGCGACGCCGGCTTGGCCTCCGCCGGCTTGGGCACGACGGGCTTGGCGTCGCCGCCGACCGCCGGCGAGCTTCCGCCCGCGCTCGTGGACGCGTTGCCGCTGGTACCGGTCTCGGCCTTGCTCTCGGTCTTGGCGTCGCGCTTCGCGTCGCCCTTCGATTCCGCCGATGCGCCGTCACCGGCCGCGGCTCCGCCTGCCGACGCGGGCTCGGTGCCGCGGTGTGCGTTCTTGCCGTAGTCGGTGAGGTAGAACCCCGACCCCTTGAAGGCAAAACCGGCGGGCGACATGATGCGCTCCGCCGGCTGGCCGCACTGCGGACAGGTGGCGCGCGCTTCGGCGCCGCTGATGGAGCGGTAGAACTTCTCGAACTCGTGCCCCTGGGGGCAACGGAACTCGTAAGTTGGCATCGATATGAGACTTAGGCGATTGCTTCCGAGCCGGGGAATCTAGCCGGGCGCCGGGAGCGCAACAAGCTCATAAGGACGAATTCTTCGGCGAGCAAAAACGAAACGGCGCGCGGGCGGCTGATGCCACCCACGCGCCGTTCTTCGTGCGTTCGAGCTTAGTGCGAGTACACCGACAGACCCGCCAGCAGGTTCAGCTGGTTCATCGCGGGCACGCCATTGTGGGCGTTCGTGCGCGACATGTTCGCCTCGAGACGCGTGGCGAAGCGGTTCGCCATCGGCATCTTGTAGCCGACGCCGCCGCCGAAGCTGAACGCGCTCGCCGAAGCGCCGCTGGTCGAGATGCCAGCGAAGCCGAGGAACGGGCGCAGGTAGATCTGGTTCGCCGAGCGGTTGTCCGAGAGGTGCCACAGCACGCCCGTGCCGACGGCGTACGCCGTCACGGAGCTGTTTGCAACGCCGCTCGTGCTCTGCGTGGCGAGGCTGAGCGTCGGCTCGATCGAGACGGTCGGCGACATGTAGAAGCCGGCGCGAATCTGCTGGAGCGGAGCCTGGAACGCGGTCGTCTTGTTCGTGCCGCTCAGCTCCGAATTGATGCCGGCGTCGAAGCCGAGCTCAATGGGCATGTTGCTGTTGTCGGAGCGGGCGGTACGCTGGGCACTCGCGGTCGACGCGATGGCGAGGAGCGAGAGCGCAACGAAAGAGGTAATGCGACGCATGCAGAATCCTGTATGCTGGTGAGACGTGCGATCAAAGGTCGGCCCACTCCCCGGTGAGTGAGTCACTATTCTGACGGCCCAGTCTGGCACAGGTCACGCCGCAACGGCACTTTTTCCGGCTGCGCTCATATTTGTGATGTTACCGCTCCGGACGTCCCGGCGGCGGCCAACGGCGAGGAACCGGCACGCAGCCCGCCCAGTCTCCACCCGCCCCGCGCTTCACAAGCCCGGCCGGTACGTGCCCCACTCCGCGGCAAGCGCGTCACTGATCTCGCCCACGCTGGCGCGTGCCCGCACGGCATCGATGATGAGCGGCATGAGCGGCGTGCGTGCGGATCGCGCGACATCCGCGTAGGGCTTCGCGGCGGCGCCGAGGGCCGCGACCGCGCGCTGGACTGACGCTGCATCTCGCGCGCGCTTCACGGCGGCGAGCCGCGCGACCTGCTCACGCTCGAGCGCCGAATAGTCCGGCGACGCCAGCACCGGCGGCGGCGCGTCGTCAGCGAACTTGTTCACGCCGACGATGATGGAGTCGCCGCGCTCCACGCGTAGCTGATGCTCGTACGCCGAACGGCCGATCTCTTCCTGGAAGAATCCCGCCGCGATCGCCCGCGCGGCGCCGCCCAGCGCGTCCACGCGTCCGAGCAACGCCTCCGCTTCGCGCTCGAGCGTGTTCG
>JBJMNM010000756.1:0-8453 GCA_045804305.1 Gemmatimonadaceae bacterium
CGTGGTGCTCGTCGGCAGCGCGGCCCTGTTCTTCGACGTGCCGGTGCGCGGCTCGCTCGTTCAGCTGTTCGTCGTGTGCCTGCTCGCGGCGCTGGCGTTCGGCGGACTCGGCCTGCTCATCGCGTCGCGCGCGCGCACGATGGAAGGCGTGTCGGGTCTGATGAATCTCACGATGATGCCGATGTGGGTGCTGTCCGGCGTGTTCTTCTCGTCGGCCAATTTTCCCAAAGCGGCGCAGCCGTTCATTCAGGCGCTTCCGCTCACGGCGACGATCAACGCCCTCCGCGCGACGATGCTGCAGGGCGCCGGATGGGCGGCGGTTGCGCCTGCGGTGGGGATCATCGCGGCGTGGCTGGTGGTGACGTTCATGGTAGCCCTGAAGCTGTTCCGCTGGCGATGACGAGCGGTGATCGATCGCGATGATTCCACCCGGCCGTACTCGGTACCAGGTCCCCTGTACCATGTACCTCGTACGGCCGACTCGGTGCGCACCACGAGCCCGGCACGCTGCGCCGAATGGCGCGTACAGGGTAGGTGGTACACGGTACGCAGGTACTGTGTATTGCTGGGAATGCCCGGTTACCGGCTTCGGGAACCAGCGCACCGCGCATCATAATCCAGCCTCATGAGCTCCCCGCAATCCACGCTCGGCGACGTCCCCACCACAGAGCTCCGCGCCGAAGGGCAGCGGCTGCTCGGCTGGATCGCCGAGTATCTCGAGCATCCGGAGCGATATCCGGTGATGTCGTCCGCGAAGCCGGGTGACATCCGCCATTCGCTGCCGGCGTCGCCGCCGGAGAGCGGGGAGTCGCTCGAGCGCATCATCGCGGACTTCGAGAGCAGGATCCTGCCCGGCATCACGCACTGGAACCACCCGGGCTTCTTCGCCTACTTCTCCATCTCGGCGTCCATCCCTGGCATCCTCGCCGAGCTGTTGACCGCCGCGCTCGACGTGAACGCGATGCTGTGGAAGACGTCGCCCGCGGCGACGGAGCTCGAGCTCCTGGTGATGGACTGGTTGCGCCAGCTCCTCGGGCTGGGCGGCGGTTGGTTCGGGATGATCACCGACACCGCGTCGATCTCCACGATGCTCGCGCTCGCGGCGGCACGCGAGGCGAGGCCGGAGTTGCAGATTCGCGCGCGCGGCATGGCCGGCCGGCCGGACCTGCCGACGCTGCGGATCTACTGCTCGGAGCACGCGCACTCGTCGGTCGACAAGGGTGCGCTCGCACTCGGCATCGGGCTCGAGAACGTGGTGAAGATCCCGTGCGACGCGCAGTTCCGGATGCGCCCGGATGCACTGGAAGCGGCGATCGCCGCGGACCGCGCGGCTGGGCGGCTGCCACTCGCGTGCGTGGCGACGGTCGGGACCACGAGCACCTCGAGCATCGACCCGGTGCCGGCCATCGTGGCGATCTGCCTGCGCGAGGAGCTGTGGCTGCACGTGGACGGCGCCTATGGCGGCGTGGCCGCGGTGTCCCCAGCTCATCGCCATGTGCTCGCTGGCATCGAGGGCGCCGACTCGCTGGTGGTGAATCCGCACAAGTGGTTGTTCACCCCGATCGACTGCTCTGCCTTCTACACGCGGCATCCCGACATCCTCAAGCGCGCCTTCTCGCTCGTGCCCGAGTACCTCGTCACCCGCGAGCAGGACGACGTGGTGAACTACATGGACTACGGCGTGCAGCTCGGTCACCGCTTTCGCGCCCTGAAGCTCTGGATGGTGATTCGCGCGTTCGGCGCCAAGGGGCTCGCCGCGCGGCTCGAGCATCACTGCGCCCTCGCCAGGACATTCGCCGGCTGGGTCGACGCCGAGCCGGACTGGGAGACGAGCGCGCCGGTGCCGCTCTCCCTCGTCTGCTTCCGCTACGCGCCCGCGGGCAGCAACGAGGAGGCGCTGGAGCGCGCCAACTCCGAGATCATGCACCGCGTGAACGCGAGCGGCGAGGCGTATCTCTCGCACACCAAGCTGGATGGCCGATACGTGCTGCGGTTGGCGATCGGCAACATCCGAACGGAGGAGCGCCACGTCGCGCGCGCGTGGGAGCTACTTCGCGAAGCGGGGCGGAGGGCAATGCTGTCGTCCTGAGCGCAGCTGTCGTCCCGAGCGCAGCGAAGGACCTGGACTCATGGCCGTCGACCTGCACCTGCAGCCGCCTTCACTTGGGCGACGTCTCCCGCTCCTTGGCGCTCATGATGGAGATGTCCTCGCCACCCAGCACTCGCGCGGTCCTCTCCGCGATCCGGCGTCGCCGCGCGATGAAGTAGAGCACCACGGTCAGGAGCACCGCCACCAGACCGAGTCGCACGTCGAGCCGGTGAGCGAAGTCCAGCGCCGCCAGGGCGGCGCCGCCAGCGGTGAATCCCAGATACCCGAAGGCGGCCGCCCACAGCCAGCAGCTGATGCCGCTCGCGATGACGTAGAGGCTGAGCGGCAGGCGTGCCGCTCCACACGCGATCGGCAGTGGCAAGCGCAGTCCGTACGCGAATCGGATGGCGAGCGCGGCGCGCCATGGATGCCGGCGCACCACGGTCAATGCGCCAGTGAGGAGGCGGCGCCTGTCCGGCCAGCGCGCCCGCACCCAGTCGATCCGCCATCGCCCCACCAGGTACAGCGCTACGGAGGCGATCCAGGTGCCGATCGCCACGGCCGCGATCACCGCGAACAGGTCGGCGCGCCCGTGGCGGGCGGCAATGCCGCCCAGAATCGGGTTCGCCTCCTCGAAAACGATGCTCGTCGCGCCCAGCGCCGTATATTTCCACAGGCGCTCCACGAACGATGTCTCGTGGAGCGTCTGGACGACCGGCATGACCGCTTGCAGTACGAACGCTAGAATACGACCTCCTCCTCTGCCGACGCGGTGCGCGCCTTCACGCCTCCTATATATCGTCGGCATCAGCAGCCGCGCCAACTACCCGACGTGGAGTTCCCATGAGTCGCGTGCGTTTCGTCGACCACCGTGGCAAGCGCATCATCGTCCTGGACTTCGCCGGCATCATCGACGTCGAGGAGGGGCTCACTGCCGTGGCCGAGGCCAGCCGCTTCATCGGAGCGCAGCCGGCGGATGGAACGAGCATGACGCTCACCGACGTGCGCGATACCCGCTACGATCGCCGGATCGTCGACGCGTTCAAGCAGATGACCGCGGCGAATCGCCCCATCGTGAAGGCTGCGGCCGTCGTGAGCAATTCGCCCATCCATCACGCCGCCATCAGCTTGATCGCCCTCTTCTCGCGCCGAAAGATCCAGATCTTCGAGTCCCGCGAGAGCGCGCTCGATTGGCTGGCCGCTCAAGCGTAACCCCACCCCACCATCCGATGCGCCGGACTCTCCTCTCGTTCGTACTGGTTGCCCTCCCCCTTCCTTTCGTCGTCGCGTCCGCCCAGCACGCGATCACGCTCGTCCCCCAGCCGCGCGAGCTCAGGGCAGACCACGACATCGCCCTCACGCGCGGTCTCGACGTCGTCATCCCCTCGGACAGCGCCGACGCCTTCGCCGCGCGCGATCTGCGCGATGCGCTGAAGGAGGCGGGCATTCCGCTGGCGACACGCGGTGGAAGCGCTCGCATCGTGCTGTTGCGCGCCGGCTCGCCAGCCGCTCGCGCGCTCCTCGCACGCCGCGGGGTCGCCTTCGACCCGGCGATGCAGGAAGAAGGCTATGCACTCGTGCCCGACGGGCTCACCCTCAACGTCGTCGGCGCCACGGCGCCCGGGGTGTTCTACGGCGCGCAGACGGTGAAGCAGCTCGTGGAAGGGCGCGATGCGGCCGCCGTCCTCCGGCTCGCCACCGTCCGCGACTGGCCCGCGATGCGCTACCGTGGACTGCACGACGACCTCTCGCGCGGCCCCGTGCCCACGCTCGACTTCATGAAGCGGCAGCTGCGCACCTTCGCCGCATTCAAGTTGAACGTGTACTCGCCCTACTTCGAGCACACGCTCGCCTATCGTGCGCACCCGTTGATCGCCCCGCCCGGCGGAGCGCTCTCACGCGTTGACCTGCGCGAGCTGATCGCCTACGCACGGCGCTATCACATCGACGTCATCCCGGAGCAGGAAGCGTTCGGCCATCTGCATCACGTGCTCAAGTACGAGCTGTACACCTCGCTCGCCGAGACGCCCCATGGCCACGTGCTCGCGCCCGGCCAGCCGGGCTCGATGGCGCTGATCAAGCAGTGGTTCGCCGAGATCGATACCATCTTCCCAAGCCGCTTCGTGCACCTGGGCGCGGACGAGACCTTCGAGCTCGGACGCGGCCAAACCGCCGATCGCGTGACCACGGAGGGGATCGGCCCGGTCTACCTCGGCTTCCTTCGCGACATCGTCCAGCAGATCGGCCGGCCCGACAAGCGCTACCTCTTCTGGGGCGACATCGCGGTGCGCGAGCCGGAGCGAGTGTCGTCGCTCCCGAAACAGATGATCGCCGTGGCCTGGTCCTACGGCGCCGCGCCGAGCTTCGATCGGGAGATACTTCCCTTCCGGCAGGCGGGCTTCGAGACCTGGGTCGCGCCCGGCGTGAGCAGTTGGAACCGGGTGTATCCCAACTACAACACCGCCTTCGTCAACATCCAGCACTTCGTACGCGACGGACAGCGGCTCGGCGCCACGGGAATGCTCAACACCACCTGGGACGACGACGGCGAGGCGCTGTTCAACCAGACCTGGGCAGGCGTGCTGTTCGGCGCTGCCGCATCGTGGCAGCCTGGCGAGAGCGACATCGCCGCGTTCCAGCGCGCATATGGCCGTGCCTTCTTCCGCGACACCACCGGATTCGTCGACGCCGCCGAGCGACTGCTCATGTCCGCTCACGCGGCGCTCGACAAGGCGGGACTTGGCAATGGGAGCAACGCGCTCTTCTGGCAGGACCCGTTCAGCCCTGAAGGCCTGATCACCGCGGACAAGATTCGGCCCGCCACGCGCGAGCTGCGCATCGCGGCCGAGTCGGCGCTCGTCTACATCGCGCAGCTTCGCGAGACGGGGTCCACGCTCAATTCCGACGCGCTCGACGCGATGGAGCTCGGTGGGCGGCGGCTCGACCTCATCGGCATGAAGTTCCAGATCGCCGATCAGGTGCGCGAAGCCTACGCGCGGGCGTCGGACACCACACGGAAGGACACGGCGCGCGATCTCGGCGACATCTCCGGCGTCAATGGCCGGTTCCAGGACCTGCGTGACGGCTATTCGCTCACCCGTTCGCTCTACGACACCGCCTGGCGCGCCGAGAACCGGCCGTACTGGATTCAGAACGTCCTGGTGAAGTACGATCTCGCGATACAACTCTGGCAGTCGCGAGCCGACCGGTTCGCGCAGGCGCGCAGTGAGCTGGCCCGCACGAAGAAGCTACCGAGCGCAGCCGCCGTCGGAATTCCCCCGTCGCCATCTTCCGGCAGTCCCCTTCCCCGATAAGGCACATGTTCGACGCGACTTACTTCAAGAAAACGCTCCAGCGCGACGTCGAGGCAACTGGCGGCGGCCCGATGGTCGAGATCGTGTTGCTCAGTGGGCACGTCTACCGCGTGCGAGCAGTCGTGGAGACGACGGATGGACACGTCACCCTCGAGTGCTACCAGATGAAGGGCGATCTGGCGCACCAGCGTCCGCGCTTCGGCGAGGAGTCTTCTGCCCCGTACGACACGTTTCGTGCGGTCATCTCCTACGAGAGCGTCGCGTCGGTCGTCCTCGATGCGAACGAAGCCTCGGCGAAGGTCCGCCCCGGGTTCGCCTGAGCGCCACGACCGCCATGCCCGATCCGGGACGGGTCGTGGTCGTCGCCGCCGGCTTCGCTCTCTGGACCGGCGGCCGCTGCATCGCCGCTGGCCGCTGGTCCGACATTCGCCGCCTGCGCGCGTACTACCGTGACAGTGCACCGACCGCGCCGCTCCACCTCGGTGTGGAGCTGGTGGACGGGTCGATCATGGAGCTGCGCGAGGAAGCGCCCGGCTTCGACGCCTTCCTCGACCGCGCCGCAGTCGTGCTCTCGGGATTGCTCCCCTATGCCGCCTGGCATCCTGCGCTCGGATCGAGTGGTGTCGTCGGCGAAGGCGTCGTGATCTTCGAGCGGAAAGGGCCGCGCTGACCTCAGCTCGGCGACACACGGGATGTTGTCGTTTCGGCCTACGCCCCCGAATCGTCTCTAGAGTGCCTGCGAGGCATATCCGCAGCCCCACGCAGCACCACCAGGGAGGATCCGATGTCGCAGCGTACCGTCAAGGATAAGCAGGGCCGCGTCTGGACATGCACCACGACCGCTGATCCGAAGCACGAGGAGGGCGGTCCGGTCGGGCGCGACGTGAAGCTCGTGTGTTCCACCCCCACCGTTCCCGCCTCCGTGACCGTCACCGTCGGCTGGGGCTGGGAGAAGATGTCCGAAAATGGCCTCGCACGACTGATCGTCGCCGCCGCGTAGGGCGCTCGAGCCTGCACTCATTCGCGGGGCGCCGCGTGAGGTCCCGATGATCATTTCCACTGGCGACCGCCTTGGCGGTCGCCAGTGGCGTTCTGGCACCCGCTCCCTGCCCTGGCGGCGCGCTGGTGGAGGCCGACTGTGACTACCGTCACACGTGAGCTCGGCGATCGCACGGATAACTGCGCCGCCCCGTTCTTGCATACATTTCCCATCCCGCCTTCGCGACGCCCGTACCTGCTCCCGATGCCCCGCGTCACCTGTTGATGTCGATCCCCACGTTCCCCGCCACCTGTACGGCCGTGCTTCTGCTGGCTGGCATCGCCGCCGCATGTAGCACCGGTGGCGACGACTACGGTCAGCCAATCTCCGCGCAGGACTCCGCCGCGACAGCTACCGAGGTGCGCGCCTCGCTGGCCGGCGACGTCGCACCTGGCGCGCAGGCGTACTCCTACCGCGGCCTGTTCGCCGGCATCCCTCGCTCACAGCTCGAAGGACGAACGCTTCGCCTCCCGCGCGCCCGCGCCGTCGCTTGTGCACCCTCGGGCAAGGGCGGCGCTGAGCTCACCTGCGAGTACGACGTCCTGCTCGGCCCCGACAGCGCGAGCGTGCACGTGCAGGCGGTGTTCGCCGAGAGCACGTCGACTGCTGGCCGCGTGGCGCGCGAAGTCAGCGCGACCCGCGGTCTCCCGCTGAACGTCGACGGCGTTCGTCTTGCGCGGCAGCTGTCCGACGCGTTCGAGAAGCAGACGGCGCTTCTGGATCGGCGCGATGCGGTCTTCGGCCATCACCAGGCGCTCGTGCGAATGGGCACGGTGAACGGCGCTCGGCTGAACTATGTGGACGTGAGCGTGGAGCCACGTGGAGGACGCGAGATCCTCACCGTGAAGATGAGTCGAACCGGTACGGCAAAGACACCGCCCATCACCAGTCCCGCGCAGCCCAAGTCTCCTTCCAGCAAGTCCTCACGGTCGCAGAAGACGGCCCCAGCAAAGAAAGGCTGAGCATGCGTCGCACTCTCATGGCGTTTCTCGCGCTGCCGGTGTTGATCGCGGAACGAGCGCCGGTCGCGGGAGGCCAAACGCCCCCCGCGCCAGGCATCGCCGGCGACTTCGTGATGCACGACTTCCGGTTCGCCGATGGCAGCGTGCTACCGACCCTGCGGATTCACTATCGCACCATGGGCCAGCCGCGCCGTGATGCCGCCGGTGTCGTTCGGAACGCTGTGCTCATCACGCACGGCACGACCGGATCGGGCAGCCAGTTTCTCAGCCGATCGTTCGCCGGCGAGCTGTTCGGCCCAGGTCAGCCGCTCGATACCTCCGTCTACTACGTCGTGCTGCCCGACGGGATCGGGCACGGCGCGTCCAGCCGCCCGAGTGAAGGGCTGCATGCAAGGTTTCCGCATTACACGTATGACGACATGGTCGACGCGCAGCACCGGCTGCTCGTGCAGGGGCTCGGCCTCGCTCATCTGCGGCTCGTGATGGGCACGTCGATGGGGGGCATGCATAGCTGGGTCTGGGGAGAGCGCTATCCCGACTTCATGGACGGCATCGTGCCCCTCGCCAGTGCGCCGACGGCGATCGCGGGCCGGAATCGGATGATGCGCCGGCTGCTGATGGACGACATCCGCACCGATCCCGAGTGGCGCGACGGCGAGTACACGACCCCGCCGCGTGGGCTGCGCGTCGCGTTGCAGATGCTGTGGGTAATGACCAGCGCCCCACTCGTGCAGCAGCACGACGCGCCGTCACGCGACGCGGCAGACAGCGCGATCACGGCCTGGCTCGACAGCCGCGTGCGCACCACGGACGCGAACGACATGCTGTACGCCTTCGACGCATCCCGCGACTACGATCCCGAGCCCATGCTCGGCCGCATCACTGCGCCCCTGCTCGCCATCAACTCGGCCGACGACCAGGTGAATCCACCGGAGCTCGGCATCATGGAGCGCCTCGTTCCGCGCGTGAAGCGCGGGCGCTTCGTCCTCCTGCCGATCACCGCACAGACGCGCGGCCATGGCACCCACACCATCGCCGCGGTCTGGAAG
>JBJMNM010000757.1:0-9322 GCA_045804305.1 Gemmatimonadaceae bacterium
GCTCCTTGCGCAGCACCGTGTGGCGGCCGCGCAGATAGTCCTGCAGCTCGCGGGGCTCGCCGCGAAAGGCGCGCACCACCCGGATGCCGGAGAAGGTCTCGCCGACCCGTCCGTCGATCTGCTCCACGTCCTTGCGCACCGACCGATAGATCGGCTTCACGCGCCGCGCGAAGACGAGGCTCAGCAGCAGCACGGCGGGGATGATGAGGAGCGAGGTGACGGCGAGCCGCCAGTTCAGCGCCAGCAGCACGCCCACCGAGATGGCGAGACGGATGACCGATATCGCGGGCGAGACCACCGCCATCTGGAGCAGGCCCGTCGTGGTCTCGATGTCGCCGGTGAGCCGCGACAGGATTCCTCCCGTCTTCATCTCCCACAGCTTTGGCAACGGCAGGTGCAGCAGCCGCTCGAACAGCGCGCGCCGCAGCGACAGCATGACGCGTACGTTGAGCAGGCGCTGCCGGTAGTCCTTGGTGACGTTGATGAGGCTGGAGATCACGATCACCGTGAGGAACACCGCTCCCGCCATGTGCAGCCGGGTGAGGCGTTGGGGCGTCGTGAGCGCGCCATTGAGCAACACGCGATCGACGATGAACCGCATGAACAGCGGCTCGATCATCTCGAGACCGGCGCGGATCAGCGCGAGGAGAAAGACCGCGCCGAGCGCCAGGCGCAGCGGCTTGAGCCAGCGGATATAGACGCCCAGATACTCGCGCCGCTTGCCGCGCGGCCGGATTCCGCGCAGCCGCGCGAGCCGGCCGTTGAGGCTTGGCCCGACCGGCTTGAACGGCGGGTCGCTCCCGACCGAGGCGTCGCTGTCGTCGAGACGACCCCGAAGGTAGTCGTCGACGAACCGGCGATATCGCTGGCGCGATGAACGGGGCAGACCAGTGCTCATCGGGAGAACATCGCCCTTCGCCGGATCAAGTCAATGCGCGGCCCGACTCGGCCGCGCTCAACCCCGATCGGGCACGGCCGGAGTGAGGCGTGCGTAGCTCTCCATGCCCATGCCGAGCCAGATCGTGAAGCCGACGAGCGCCGCGCTCAGCAGGAAGGGCAGGGGAAGGTAGCGATCGAACAGCCAGCCGAACGCGATGGGCGTGATGACCCGGGCGAGCCCGCCGAAGGTCTGCTGCACGCCCATGTAGAGTCCACGCTCCTTGCTGGAGATCACGCGCGAGAGGAGTGCGGTCACACACGGAAAGGTGAACGCGGTGCCGAGCGGGAGAAGCGCCACGGCCAGCGCGAGCGGCACGTACGGCAGCACGGCCACGGCGCTCGGTGGAAGAATTCCGCCGAGCCGCGCCGCGAGCCCGGCCGGGTCGGCGAGGGGCCGAATGAACGCCAGCAGGGCGATGCCGATGGCGAGCAGCGTGGAGCCGAAGCGGGCGAGCCGCGCCTCGCCGTACCGGTCCACCATGCGGCCGAGCACGAGGGCCCGGGTGAGCACGCTGATCACGCCGGTGTAGGCGAAGAAATAGCCGATCGTGTTCTCCGTGACGGCGAATCGCACCGCCAGGAACAGGCCGAGCATGGAGGTCACGCCCTGAAAGGCACCCATCGCGATCGCGTAGATCCAGATCAGGCGCGACGCCGGCTCGTCGGAATGGGTGATGACGTGCGCCACCGCGTCGCGGGTGCGCGCGCGCGGCGCGGAGCTGGCCTTCGACTCCGCCGCCTCGGTCATGTCGCGCGACTCGTGCAGGAATTTCCAGGCGAACGCCATGTTGACGACGCACAACGCGGCGGCGAAGAGGCCCGGTCCGCGCGGACCCCAGGCATGCGTGAGCGAGCCGAGCACCGGGCCGATCGCCACGCCCGCGTTCGTGGCGGCGGACAGCCATCCGAGTGCCTTGGCGCGCTCGTTCGGCGCCGTGGCGTCGGCGACGTAGGCCTGGATCACGCTCACCGTGCCGCCGCCCGCGCCCTGCACGAGGCGCGACAGGAACAGGAAGACGAGCGGATGCGGCAGCTCGAGGGCGAAACCGAAGATCACGTACGCGATGGCCGAGGCGGTCAACCCGACCAGCAGTGCGGGACGCCGGCCGTATGCATCCGACAGGCGACCCCACATGGGCGCCGTGATGAGCTGCGCCACGGCGAAGGAGCTCACGAGCATGCCGACCACCAGTCCGCCCTCACCGAGCGCCTTGGCATAGAACGGCAGCAGCGGGATGACCATCAACAGCCCCACCATGTCGATGAAGGCCGTGACCATCAGCACCCACAGCTTCCTGCTGTCGCTCGCCGTCGTCGTCATCTGCGGATCCGGAAGCTCATTCGGCCGAGGTCCGGCCGAGCGCCGCCGGCGGCACGGCGCGTCCCACGACTCCCGCGAGGGCGATGATCGTGAGCAGGTAGGGGATCATCTCGACGAACTGCGACGGGATCGCCTGCGAGCCCTGGAGCTGGATCTGCAGCGTCTCCGCGGCGGCGAACAACAGGCACGCCAGTCCCGCGCGCGCGGGATCCCAGCGACCGAAGATGGTGGCCGCGAGCGCGATGAAGCCGCGGCCGGCCGTCATGCCATCGGTGAACTGGTGCTGGTCCAGCGCGAGGTACGCGCCGGCCAGGCCGGCGAGCATCCCGCTGAACGCGACCGCCAGGTACCGCACGCGATTCACCGGCACACCAACCGAGGTCGCGGCGACGGGGTGCTCGCCCACGGCGCGCACACGCAGACCGAACGGCGTGCGATAGAGCAGCCACGCCGTGGCCGGAATCATCAGGATGCCGACCCACACGAGCGGGTTGTGCGCGAGCGCGCCGAAACCGGTGCCGCTTCCGCGTGCGTCGAAGCCGGTCACGCGCGGCGAGTTGGACGAGCTGTCGAAGAACAATCGAAGGAAGAACCGCGTCAGCCCGATCGCCAGTAGATTGATCGCGATGCCCACGACCACCTGATCGGCGCGGAAGCGGATGGTGCTCACGGCGTACAGCAGCGCCAGCATCACCCCGCCGATCACGGCGAACAGCGCGCCGAGCCAGGGCGACCCGGTGAGATGGCTTCCCACCACGGCGCAGAACGCGCCGCCGAGCATGTAGCCCTCGAGGGTGAGCGCGATCATGCCGGCGCGCTCGCTGATCACGCCGCCCGCCGAGGCGAGCAGATACGGGATCGCGATGCGCAGCGTCTGCGCGAGAAAGGCGAAGGCGATCATGTGGGACCACTCCCGCGCGCGCCACGCAGCAGGCGACGCACTTCAGGAACAGAAACGGCCACGGCGAGGATGACCACCGCCTGGAGCACGTCCACCATCTGCTTGGGAACGAGCGCGTTCACGGCGAGCCCACCCTGGGAGAGCGTCGCGAACAGCAAGGCAGCCACCCCGATGCCTATGGGATGGCTGCGCCCCACCAGCGCGACGGCGATGCCGAGAAAGCCGGCGCCGGTCGCGAAGCCTTCCTCGTAGTAGTGCTTGTAGCCGAGCACGTAGTTGAGGCCACCGAGGCCGGCGATCGCTCCCGACGCGGCGAGGGCGCGCCAGGTGACGGCTGCCACGTTCACGCCGGCATACTCCGCCGCAGCCGGTTGCAGCCCGACCGCGCGCAGCTCGAAGCCGGCTCGCGTGCGGAACAGAAACCAGCCGATGACCAGCGCCGTGGCAATGGCGAGCAGGATCGTCACGTTCGCCGCCGAGCCGTGAAACGGGACGATGAAATCGCCGAGCCGTGGCAGCGCGCCGCTCTTGAGCTCGGGCGTGTGCAGCGTATCCGGCACGTGCACCCTGGCGCTCGTGAGATAGTTGAGCAGCGCGAGCACCACGAAGTTGAGCATGATGGTGACGATCACCTCATGCGCGCCGAACTTCGCCTTGAGCACGCCGGGCACCGCGCCCACCACGCCGCCGCCCAATCCCGCCGCCAGGATGTAGATGGGAAGGCAGAGCAGTGCCGGGATGCCGGCTGGCAGCAGCAGCCCCACGAGCGCCGCCGTGAAGCCACCCATCGCGAGCTGGCTCTCGGCACCGATGTTGAACAGGCCGGCCCTAAGACCGACACCCACTGCAAGGCCGGTGAATGTCAGGGTGGTGGCCTTGTACAGCACCTGCCCGAACCCGTACGCGTTGCCCCACGTGCCCTCGAGCAGCAGGGTGTACACCGCGCCGGGTGATTGACCGAAGGTGAGGATCAACACGTCGCCAACGACGGCGGCGATGATCAGCGCGACGAGTGGCGGAAGGATCGCCTCCTCGAGCGCAACGCGATGGCGTGCGTTCATGCGGCGCGCTCGGCGCCCGTCATGTACGGGCCGAGGGTGTCGGGGGTCGCCTCGGAGCGTGGGAGAACGGCGACGAAGCGGCCGCCGTACATCACGGCCACGCGGTCCGCGAGCGCGAGCACCTCGGCGAGATCGGCGGAGACGAGCAGCACGGCCTTGCCGCGGTCGCGCGCCTCGCGCAGCCGCGCGTGAATGAACTCGATCGCACCCACGTCCACGCCGCGCGTGGGCTGCGCGGCGAGCAGCAGCTTGAAGTCGCGCGCCATCTCGCGCGCGACGACCACCTTCTGTTGATTGCCCCCCGACAGAGCACGCGCGTTCAATTCCGGCTCGGCCGGCCGGACGTCGTACGCCGCGATGAGCTGGCGGGCATGCTCGGCGATGCGCGCCCGATCGAGCGTGACGCCGCGGGTGAACCGATGCTGCTGGCCGAGGATGAGATTCTCCGCCACGGAGTAGTCGAGGATGAGCCCACGCTCGTGACGGTCTTCCGGGATGTGCGACACGCCGGCGTCGCCACGCTCGCGCACCGAACGGCCGGCGAGGTCGCGGCCGGCGAGAATGATCTGGCCCATGGCACCCCGTAATCCGGCGAGCGCTTCCACGAGCTCGGTCTGACCATTGCCTTCGACGCCGGCGACGCCGAGGATCTCGCCCGGCGCGATCGTGAAGCTCACGCGGTCCACGGCGGCGGCGCGCCGCGCACCCGCGACGGTGAGATCGCGCACCTCGAGCAGCGGTGGAGCGGACGCGGAGATGCCACCATAGGAGGCATCGAGTGCGAGCGCGACGTCGCGTCCGACCATGGCGCGCGCGATCGCCTGCGGGGTGGCGCCGCGGGTCGGCATGCGCGTGACCGTGGCGCCCTGGCGCATCACGGTGATCGCGTCGCTCACGTCGATCACTTCGTCGAGCTTGTGCGTGATGAGCACGACCGTGCCGCCGGCGTCGCGCAGGGATCGCAGCACCTGCCAGAGCTCCACGACTTCCGGCGGCGAGAGGACGGCGGTGGGCTCGTCGAGGATGAGAATGTTTGCGCCGCGATAGAGCGTCTTGAGGATCTCCACACGCTGCGCCTCGCCCACCGAGAGGTCGGCAACGAGCTTGTCGGGGGGCACGGCGAGCCCGGTGCGCGCGCTCAGGTCGCGGACGGCCTGCTCGGCGGCAGCGCGATCGAGGATGACGCCGCGCGTGATCTCGGAGCCGAGCATCACGTTCTCCGCCACGGTGAGCGTGGGGACCAGCATGAAGTGCTGATGTACCATCCCCACACCGGCGTCGATGGCGGCGCTCGTGCTCCATCCGGTGACCTCGCGGCCGTTCACCTCCATGGAGCCCGCGTCGGGGTGGTACATGCCGCTCAGCACGCGCATGAGCGTGGACTTGCCGGCGCCGTTCTCACCGACGAGCGCGTGGATCTCGCCGCTGGCGACCTCGAGCTCCGCCCCACGGTTGGCGCGCACGGGGCCGAAGGATTTGTCGATGCCGCGGAGGTTGATTGCCGGCGGGAGGGATCTCTCAGTCATGCCTGATCGAAGGGAAAGCCAGCGCAATGCGGATCGTGACACCGACGTGATGATCCTACACGGCCGTACGCGGTACTCGGTACGAGGTACGAAGTACTGAGTACGGCTGATTCGGCGCGCACCACGAGCCCCGATGTTGCGCCGAATGACGGGTACGTAGTACGGCCGGGGAAATCCGTGTCGTGGTGAGAGAGGGTCGGCGCGCCGCGGTCATCATCGTGTGCTCGGGACCTTGATCCGCCCAGCGATGATCTCCTGCTTCAGCCGCTCCAGCTTCGCCCGGACGTCGGCCGGGATGAGCTTCGCGTTGTTCGCGTCGTACACGTAGCCCACGCCGTTCTCGGCGAGGCCGTACTGGTAGATGCCACCCTCGAAGCGGCCCTCCTGCACGCGCTTGATCACGTCGAAGGTGGCGTTGTCGACACCCTTCACCATCGACGTGAGCACATAGCCGGGTGCTTCGTTGTACTGATCCGCATCGACGCCGATCGCGAGCTTGCCGGTCTGCCGCGCCGCCTCGAACACGCCGAGCCCGGTGGAGCCGGAGGCGTGAAAGATCACGTTCACGCCCTGCTGATACTGGCTGAGCGCGAGCTCCTTGCCCTTTCCGGGATTGCGAAACGCTTCCGGGGTGACGCCCGCGTACTGCGCGATCACCTCGCAGTCGGGGCAGACCGCCTTCACGCCGGCCTTGTAGCCCATCTCGAACTTGTGGATGAGGGGAAAGTTCATCCCACCCACGAAGCCCACCTTCTTGGACCGGCTCACGAGTCCGGCCAGCGCGCCGACGAGAAAGGAGCCTTCCTCCTCGCGGAACTTGAGCGCCGCGAGATTGGGCGGCGGAGGGATGATCGTGCCGTCCTTGTCCGTCGCCACGGAATAATCCACGCCGGCGAACCTGGTGTTGGGATATTCCTTGGCGAGCTGGGTGAGGTCGTCGGTGAAGATGAAGCCGACGCCGATCACGAGGTCCATGCCTTCGGCAGCGAGCAGTCGCAATCCGGCCTCGCGATCGGAGCCCTCGCCCGGCTCGATGAAGCGAACGCGGGCGCCGAGCTCCTTGACGGCACGCTCGGCGCCGAGGTAGGCGCCGTCGTTGAACGACTTGTCGCCGCGCCCGCCCATGTCGAACACGACGCCAACGTCGACGGCGTCGCCCGAGGGAGGGGTGGCGGCGCCGGAGGGATGCACGAAGAGAAGGGCGGCGTGGACCGCGAGGAGCACGGCCACGAAGATGAGCAGCTTCCGCATCTGCGGAAAAGTCGTGTGCGGGGCAGGGTGGGGCAAGGCGGAACGGTTCACGAGTCGCCGCACTACCGTCCCGCCACGCCGGTCCCTTGATTACCGGAATGGCCGACCGCACTCGCACCCGATTCCTGGTCGTGGGGAGCGGCGTCGCCGGTCTTCACACGGCCTGGCGCGCGTCGCAGCATGGCGACGTCCTGCTTCTCACCAAGCGGTCGCTGTTCGACAGCGCGACCGCCTACGCGCAGGGCGGCATCGCGGCCGCGCTCGGCGCCGGCGATTCGCCCACGCTGCACCGGCAGGACACGCTCGCGGCGGGGGCGGCGCTCTGCGACGCGGCGGCCGTGCAGGTGCTCGTGGAGGAGGGGCCGGCCCGCGTGCGCGAGCTGCAGACCGCGGGAGCGGAGTTCGACCTCGACCCGTCGGGCGAGCTGCTGCTGGGCCGCGAGGCGGCGCACTCGACGAACCGCATCGTGCACGCGCACGGCGATCAGACGGGGGCGGAGGTGGCGCGCACGCTCATCGCGCGCGTGCGCGCGAGCAGGCAGATCAAGGTGCTGGAGCGCGCGCGCGTGCTCGACCTCATCGTGTCGCGCGGCGCGTGCGTCGGCGTGCGGGCGAGCGTGGCGGGCAAGCCGTTGGAGATCATCGCCGACGCGACCGTGCTGGCGACCGGCGGGTGCGGGCAGGTGTACCGCTACACGACGAATCCCGTCGTCGCCACCGGTGACGGCTTCGCGATCGCGCACCGTGCCGGCGTCACGCTGGCCGACATGGAGTTCGTGCAGTTCCATCCCACCGCGCTCGACACGCCGGAGAATCCGCTGGCGCTGATCTCCGAGGCCGTGCGGGGCGAGGGCGCGGTGCTGGTCAACGAGCGCGGCGAGCGCTTCATGCTCAAGGTGCATCCCTCCGCCGAGCTCGCGCCGCGCGACGTGGTGGCGCGCGCGATCTTCCGCGAGCAGAAGCGGAGCCGCGTGTATCTCGACGCGCGCAAGCTCGGCCGCGGCTTCGCGAAGCGATTTCCCGGCATCTTCGCGCTGTGCGCCGCGCGCGGCATCGACCCGCGCAAGGATCTCATCCCCGTCACGCCCGCGGCGCACTACATGATGGGCGGCGTGGTGACGGACCTGAACGGGCACTCGAGCCTCAAGCGGCTGTACGCCGTGGGCGAGCTCGCGCGCACGGGCGTGCACGGCGCGAACCGACTCGCATCGAACTCGCTGCTGGAAGGGCTCGTGTTCGCCGAGCGGGTCGCGCGCGATCTGGCGGCGACGCCCCCGCTCGGTGCGCCGCCGGCGCCGAAGCAGTGGGAAGTGCCGCCGTTCTCCGATCGCGGCGCGGCGCAGGTGGCGGCCGATCGTGTGCGCGAGGTGATGTGGCGGCACGCCGGCATCTCGCGCACGGCGAAGGGGCTGCGCACGGCCAGCGCGGAGCTCACCGAGATCGAGGAGCGGCTCCCGACGGGCGCGACGGAGGAGATGAATCTGGTGCAGACCGCGTGTCTGATCGTCGAGGCGGCGCTGCGGCGGAAGGAGTCACGCGGAGGGCACTATCGCAGCGACTTCCCGCGGGCCCAGAGCAAGTGGCGTGGGCGACACATCGAGCTTTGACGGACCTCGACGGACCTTGACGGGCCGAACGAAAAGGCATACCCTCCACCAATGCTGCTGCGCTCGAATCTTGTGCCCGCGAACAATCGAAATCGTCTCTCCTCCCGGAGAGTCGGCTAGCTCGCGCGCGCAGCGACAGACTGCGACGCCACGCCCGCCGACTCCAGTTCGGCGGGCGTTTCTGTTTTCTCTTGGGGTGTAGGTCAATTGGCAGACCGCCCGGCTGTTACCCGGGAAGTTGCAGGTTCGAGTCCTGCCGCCCCAGCTGTGCACGTGTCGTACGAGATCGTTCCCTTCCGTCCCGAGCACGCCGGCGCGTGGTACGCGCTCAACCGCGCGTGGCTCGACGAACATGTCCTCTACGAGCCGGCCGATGAGCGACAGCTCGCCGATCCGGTGGGCACGATCCTCGACGCTGGCGGTGCCATCTTCATCGCGCGGCGCGAGGGAGACGACGAGGTCGTGGGTACGGCTGCGATCGCGCCTCACGGCCCGGGCGAGCTGGAGCTGATCAAGCTCACCGTCCACGCGACCGCGCGCGGCGCGGGACTCGGCCGCCGCCTCGCTGATTCCTGCCTCGCCCATGCGCGCATGCTCGGCGCCGCGCGAGTCGTGCTCGTGTCGAGCTCACTGCTCGGCCCAGCGCTCAAGCTCTACGAGTCGATGGGCTTCGAGCAGCGACAGATGCCCGAGGGCGTTCCGTACGCGACGGCCGA
>JBJMNM010000758.1:0-2790 GCA_045804305.1 Gemmatimonadaceae bacterium
AGCGACAGGCTTCTCGCTGATCGCGTGTGCGAGTGAGATCGCGATACTTGGCCACGTTGGTAACAGAAGGCGGACCGACAACGTCGTTGCTCCTCCGCAGCACCGTC
Source organism: Gemmatimonadaceae bacterium (assembly GCA_045804305.1). Lineage (GTDB taxonomy): Bacteria > Gemmatimonadota > Gemmatimonadetes > Gemmatimonadales > Gemmatimonadaceae > AG11. Next base: position 108 of record JBJMNM010000758.1, read on the forward strand.
ACGAACCAGCCCAAGTTTCGCGATGCCCTTCCGAGCAGGGATCAGCGAGACGCTTATCGCTTAAAGCTTACAGCCTACGGCGTCTTCTGCACTGGCTTCCGAGCTCATCGCCTGCAGCTCACGCCTGCACGAGCGACTTCGCCGCCTCCACGACTTTGTCCACCGTGAGCCCGAGCTCCGTATAAACTGTCTCGTACGGCGCACTCGCCCCGTACCGGTCGATCCCGAGCACCACGCCGTTCGACCCCACCCACCGGTACCAGCTCATCGTGTGCGCCGCTTCGATGCTGACCCTCGGCACGCCGTCCGGCAGCACCGACGATTGATACTGGGCCGACTGCAGCGCGAACAGCTCGTGACTCGCGAGGCTCACGACGCGCGTGCGGATGCCCGCTTCCTGGAGCTTCTCGCGCGCCGTCATGATGAGCGCCACCTCCGAGCCGCTCGAGAGCAGCACCACCTGCGGCGCGCCGCCCTCGGCGTCGGCCAGCACGTAGCCGCCCTTCGCCACACCCTCGGCGCTCGCGAATTTGGTGCGGTCGATGAAGCCGAGCTTCTGGCGCGTGAGCACGAGACACACGGGGCCGTCGCTGTGCTGCACCGCCACCTTCCACGCTTCCGCCGTCTCGGTCGCGTCGGCCGGACGGATGAGCGTGATCCCCGGGATCGCGCGCAGCGCGGAGAGCTGCTCGACCGGCTGGTGCGTCGGGCCGTCCTCGCCGAGCCCGATGGAGTCGTGGGTGTAGATGAAGATCACGTGCTGCTTCATCAGGCACGCGAGGCGGATGGCCGGCCGCATGTAGTCGGAGAAGATCAGGAAGGTGCCGCCGAACGGCATCACGCCGCGATGCAGCGCCATCCCGTTCATGATCGACCCCATGCCGTGCTCGCGGATGCCGAAGTGGACGTATCGCGCGGCGTAGTCGCCGGGCGCGAAGCTCCTCCACGTCTTCACGGCCGTGCCGTTGCTCGGCGTGAGATCGGCCGAGCCGCCCATGAGCTCGGGGAGGATCGGCACGAGCGCGTTGAGCACCGTGTTGCTGGCGGCGCGACTGGCGACGGAGCCGTTGTCCTTGGTGAAGTTGGGGATCACCTTCTCCCAGCCGGGCGGCAGCTCGCCGGCGAGTCGGCGGCGCAGCTCCTTTGCCAGTGCGGGGTTGGTGAGCGTGTACGAGTCCATCAGCCGCTGCCACGTGGCATGCAGGGCCGCGCCGCGCTCCTTTGCCTTGCGCCAGTTCTCGAGCGCTTCGTCGGGGACGAAGAAGGAGGCCTCGGGGCGGGGCCAGCCGAGCGCCTTCTTGGTCGCCACGATCTCGTCGGCGCCAAGGGGCTCGCCGTGCGCCGCGGCCGTGTCCTGCTTCTTGGGGCTGCCGTAACCGATGTGCGTGCGCGTCACGACCATCGTGGGGCGCGTGAGATCGGCCTTCGCCGCGGCGATGACCGCGTCGATGGCGTCGAGATCGTTCACGTCGGCCAGGTGCAGCACCTGCCACCCGTATGCCTCGAACCGCTTGCCGGTATCGTCCGTGAAGGTGAGGTCGGTGCTGCCGTCGATCGTGATGCGGTTGTCGTCGTAGAAGCCGATCAGCTTCCCGAGCTTGAAGTGCCCCGCGAACGACGCCGCCTCATGGGAGATGCCCTCCATGAGATCGCCGTCGCTGCAGATGAAGTACGTGAAGTGATCGACGATCGCGAAGCCGTCGCGATTGAACTCGGCCCCGAGATGCGCCTCGGCCACCGCCATCCCGACGGCGTTTCCGACGCCCTGACCGAGCGGTCCCGTCGTCGTCTCGACGCCGGGGGTGTGGGTGTACTCCGGATGTCCCGGCGTGCGGCTGTTCCACTGGCGGAACTGCCTCAGGTCCTCGAGCCCGAGATCGTAGCCGCTGAGAAACAGCGCGCTGTAGAGCAGCATCGACGCATGGCCGGCCGAGAGCACGAAGCGATCGCGGTCGGGCCAGTGGGGATCGACCGGATCGTGCTTCATGTGCCGGGTGAACAGCGCGTACGCGAGCGGCGCGAGCGCCATCGGCGTTCCGGGATGTCCGGAGTTGGCCTTCTGCACGCCATCCATGGAGAGCGTACGGACGGTGTTGATGCTGAGGAGATCGAGGTCGGTAGCGGGCATGGGCGCGATGGAGGACAGGCTCTGTATGCTCGGCCGTAAAGATAGTCAGGGCCCGTGGGCTCGGGGTCCGCGCGGGGTGCTCTCGCGCTCGCCAACAGCCGCTCGGGCTGGCCGCTCGCGCACGAGCAACTGCCGCTCGGGCCGGCCCCTCGAGACCGTCGGGAGGTGCGGATCAACAACGGATCTTCGGATCGACTCCGTGTACTGCCAAGCCGCCGAGTGGCAGAGCCGAACAACTTTGGGGGTGCGGGGTGAGGGCTCTGTGGCGACTGGATGGCGTCGCGGTGGCCGAGTGCTCAATCACTGCTTTCCGGCTCACCGAGGCGAGCATGGGCGCTACTCATTCTCTCCCGCACCGTCAAAGCATTTCTGGCCGGGTGCATGGAGCTGTGAACGCCACACGGCATCGATCCGAAGATCCGTGTTGATCCGAACCTCCCGACGGTCTCGAGGGGCCGGCCCGAGCGGCTGTTGATCGAGTGTGCCCGACCGGCTATCGCTACCCGCGCATGGGACCAGCCCGAGCGGCCGTTGGCGAGCGCGAGAGCACCCCGC
>JBJMNM010000759.1:0-4592 GCA_045804305.1 Gemmatimonadaceae bacterium
GGTGTCGAGGTGCAGCGCCTCGGGGAGCACATCGAGCCCCGTCATCTGCGGCATGCGTACGTCGCACAACATCACTACGAAGCGCTGTCGGGTGAGCATGGCGAGCGCCGCCGCACCTGATTCGACGACTTCGACTTCGTATCCCTGCGTGCGGAGGTAGCGTGCGATCGCGGTGCGAATCGCTTCTTCGTCGTCGACGACGAGCACGCGCGGTTGCGTGGGCTCGGCGGTGCGGCGCTGTGCGGCGGTCGCGTGCAGTGGTGAACGGAAGGGCGCGGTGGCCAGCAGCTCGGTTTCCATCATCGGGGGCCGGAGGGTGTCCGACTCAGTATCGGCTCACCGGCGCCATGTATTAGCGGCGTCAGCGACAGCCGACGTCACTCCCCGCTTCAGTCCGGTCAGGCTCGCAGACGGGCCGCCAACCGCGTCTGTCCCATTGCGCCTACAGTATCACCGGCCACGACGCCAACGGCGGTGGTAGGTAAGGGTAGAATGCGCCATGCACACCCTATGGTGGCGCCTTCATGGCTCATGAATCAGCTAAAAACTACTTCCTGGCCGCAGTCGAGAGGGCGGCCTCGATATCGTTCTTGTGGAGGAGATACTCGGGAAGCTGCACCGAGCGCTCGCGCGGCGCCACGGAGAGCAATCGCGCCTCGAACTGCCGAGCGTGCGGCTCGTTGCCCACCATGCGCGCCGCCTTCGCGCCCAGGATGAGCCCCAGCAGATGTGTGGGTCGCTCACGCAGGATCGAGTCAGCCTGCGCACGCGCCAGCGCGGTATCGCCCGCCACCTCGCCGATGCGGCCGAGGTCGTATCGCTGATCGAGATTCAGCGGGGCGATCGCTTCGTAGGCAGCCGTGGCCATGGGGAGGAAGGTGCGCACGTTCTCGGGATGTCCCGACTCGCTCTCCCGCATTATCCGGTCGTACAACCGCTCGGCCCGCTGCGCCGGGGTGAGCTGGCTGATGTCAGGCGCCCGCGGCATGGCGCCCGTCGGAACGGCGTCCGGCGCGGTGATGACGGTGGTGCCCTGGCCGTTGGCGCCATCGAGCACGTCGGTGCTGCCGCCTGCCCGCGCGCCGAATCGCTGCCCGACCACCAGGGCGATGAGGGCCACGAGGGCGATCGCGGCGACGACCCAGGGCATCACGTCGCCCGACCCGCGGGCGCGTACCGGATTGCTCGCACCCGCGCGGGTGCCGCAGCGGTGGCAGAAGCGGGCGCCGGGGGTGAGCGGAGCAGCGCAGGTGCCACAGGTCGCGCCGGCGAGGGCGGTGCCGCAGGCGGCGCAGAAGCGTCCGGACGCGGCGGCGCCGCAGGATGGGCAGGCGGACGGGGAGGGGGAGGTCACCCTGGAAAACTAACCACCGTGAACCGTGATCCGTGAACGGTGAACCGTAACTGCGTTTTGTCGTTACGGTTCACGGTTCACGGTAAACGGTTCACGATCAGTTCTGGTGATTCCCGCCCGGCTGCGAGATCGCCTCGACCGTCCGCTCCACCTTCGCGGCGTCGTTCGCCTTGCGAGCGAGATCCGCCTGCGACACGACCCCCACCAGCGAGCCACGCTCGTCGACGATGGGAATACGGCGAACCTGCTCCTCACCCATCAGCTTCATCACCGACTCCACGCTGTCGTCGGGGCTCGCGGTCTTCACGCCACCCGACATCACGTCGCGTACCGGCACGTCGCCGCCATGACCCTCGGCCACGTGGCGCACGGTGATGTCGCGATCGGTGAGCACGCCGACCAGCCGGCCGCGCGTCTCGGCGCCACCGACCCGCTCCACCACGGGGATGATGCCGACGTCCTCTTCCTTCATCAGCCGCGCCGCATCCGACACCGGTGTGTCCGGCGTGACGGTGCACGGATTCCTGGTCATCAGCTCCGAGATCTTCATTCAGCTCCTCCGGCGAGATGCTGGCCACCTGGACTGCGATCAGCGTCCGCAGGGGCAAGCGACGTGCCGGCGCCCAGGTCGATTGACACCACCGCGGCGCACGACGAGCATTCGCCCGTGACCCAATCCCGCGCGCTGGTCCCCGACCTCCGGAGTGCCTCGGCGAAGGACGTGCTCGAGCTGACCCGCAAGCTCAACGTCCGCTTCCTCCGCCTGCAGTTCACCGACATCCTCGGCGTCAACAAGAACGTCGAGATCCCCGCGTCGCAGTTCGAGAAGGCGCTCGCCGGCGACATCATGTTCGACGGCTCGAGCATCGAGGGCTTCGTGCGCATCGAGGAGAGCGACATGCTCCTCGCGCCCGATCTCTCCACCTTCCGGATCTTTCCGTGGGGTGACCCGGAGTCGCGCGTGGCGCGCCTCATCTGCGACGTGAACCTCGCCGACGGCTCGCCGTTCAGCGGAGACCCACGGGGTGCGCTCAAGCGAGTGATCGCCGACGCGGCCACGATGGGCTACACGATGAACGCCGGGATGGAAGCCGAGTTCTTCATGTTCAAGCGCGGGCCGGAAGGCGAGACCACGACGCAGACGCACGACGTCGGCGGATACTTCGATCTCGCCCCGGTGGACCTTGGCGAGGAAGCGCGCCGCGCGATCGTGGGCGACCTGGAGCAGATGGGCTTCGAGGTCGAGGCGGCGCACCACGAAGTGGCGCACGGGCAGCACGAGATCGACTTCCGATATGCCGACGCGCTCACCACCGCCGACAACATCGCGACCTTCCGGTTCGTGGTGAAGGTCGTGGCGCAGCGCTTCGGGCTCGCGGCGTCGTTCATGCCCAAGCCGATCTTCGGGCAGAACGGCAGCGGGATGCACACCCACCAGTCGTTGTTCTCGGGAAAGACGAACGCTTTCTGGGACGAGGACGCGCAGTGGGAGCTGAGCGAGACCGCGCTGCACTACATCGGCGGGCTGCTCAGGCACGCGCGCGGCTCCTGCGCGATCACGAACCCGCTCGTGAACTCATACAAGCGGCTGGTGCCGGGCTACGAGGCCCCGGTGAACGTTGCGTGGAGCATGCGCAACCGCTCGCCGATGCTCCGTATTCCGGAGCGGCGCGGCCTGGGCACGCGCGTGGAGCATCGCGTCCCCGATCCGGCGGCGAACCCGTATCTCGCGCTGGCCGTGATGCTGGCTGCGGGGCTGGATGGCGTGCGCACCAAGGCCGACTATCGCGAGCCGGTGAACGAGAACATCTGGGAGATGAGCCATCGCGAGAAGCGGCGGCTGCGCATCGACGACCTGCCGCACGACCTGAACGAGGCGTGCGACGAGCTCGAGAAGAACGACGTGGTCAGGAGCGCGCTCGGCGAGCACATCGCGGCGCAGTTTCTCGCGGCCAAGCGGCAGGAGTGGCGTGACTACATCACCCAGGTGTCGCCGTGGGAGCTCGAGAACTACCTCGACAAATATTGACCCGCTGCCCTAGGACCGATTGAAGATCGGCAGCTCGCGGATGTTGTCCCACGCGTCGAGCAGGTCCGCCTTGAGCTGCGCAGGATTCCCGTGCGCGTTCAGCAGGAAGACGCCGAGCACCACGGCCAGCAGCGTGAGCAGAACGGCGCGTCGCTGGGAGGCCATGCGGATCGCTACCCCTTCACCACGCGGGCGCGATAGCTGACCACCAGCGGGCCGTCGCGGCCTGGGCGGGTCTCCGGCCAGACGGTGAGCTGGTAGCCCGCGCCCAGCGGAAGATGGATCCCGCGCAGCGGGAGCTCGGTGAGCAGGTCGCCTTCGCCGACCAGGCTGCCCTCGGGAATCGTGCCGAGCACCGAGTCCGCGCGCGCCCCATACAGGGCAGGTAGCGTCACGCGAAGGATGCGCTCGAACTTGTCGCGGCGGCGGGTGCGGGTCATCATGAGATCGAAGTCCACGATCGCGATGTCCCCCGTCCGCTGCACCAGTACGCTGTCCTTCAGCTCCGTGCGGCCTTCGGGGATCACGAGCTTGAATGGCGTCGCGGCGTGCTCGACCACCACGATCGGGGCGAGGGGCGCGGCCGGCGCGGGGCTGGCCGCAGAGGCGGCGATGGGAGACGACACCACCGCCGATGCGACGGAAACCGGCACGACCATCCTGGGCTCGCCCTGGGGCCTGACGTCGGCCGCGGTGCGGCCCGCGGTGCTGGCCGAAGTGCTACTGCTAGCCACGGCCGGCGCCTCGAACATGGCGTTGACACGAGCGGCGGCTCGCACGGCGTTGACGATGCTCCCGCCGACGATGTACACGCCGAAGAGCCCAGCGGCCGCGACGCCAAGCTTGGTCAGAAGCATCTGTTGACGGGCGCGTGCGGCCTGCCGCGCTTCCTGGCGGCAACGGAGACACACGGAGGTACCCACGCCGAGGTCGTGGGTGCAGGCGGGTGACGAAGGGGACGGCACGGGCAAAAAATCCTCGCGGAAGGCAGCTATCCCCTAGACGAACGGCCGCGCCGGGTGAAACAGGCGCGGCTGTAACGCGGCGTGGCTTAGTGCTCCTGCCGAGAGGACAGGAGCAGCATGTCCGCGATCGCCCAACTGGTGTCGTTCGTGGCGGTGAGGGCCACGCTCACGCGGTGCCCGCAGGTCGGCCCGCAGCGCCAGTCCACGAACGCCACCGCGGTCCGTCCCGACTGACCGAATCCGA